>JBDLVJ010000246.1:0-2813 GCA_039804875.1 Pseudomonadota bacterium
ATGGCTGGCCCAGCAAGGAGTCGTCGCATGAAACCCGCTGATCTCAAAAATTTTGCCGGCCTCATCACCGATGCCATGGCTTTCTACGGCAAGGACGTTTCCACGTTCGCCCTCAACGTCTGGTGGCAAGCCTGCGAGCGCTTCGAGTTCGAGCAGGTCAGCAAGGCGCTGACCCGCCACGCCATGGACCCCGAGCGCGGCCAGTTTGCCCCCAAGCCCGCCGACTTGGTGCGCATGCTGGCCGGTACCGCCACCGACCGCGCGCAGATCGCCTGGGGCAAGGCCTGCGAAGCCATGCAGCGCGTCGGCGCCTACACCGATGTCGTGTTCGACGACCCGGTCATCCACGCCGTCATCGATGACCTGGGCGGTTGGCCCAAGATCTGCCGTGGCGAGCTGGCCGAACTCAGCTACCTGCAGCACCGCTTCACCGAGTCCTACCGCGCCTACGCGGGCCGCGAGGGCATCGAGTACCCGCGCCGGCTCATTGGTGACCGTGCCTCCGACGACGCCTACTCCATGCGCGGCCTGCCGCCGCCGAAGCCCGCCCTCATCGGCGACCTGGTCAAGGCCCGCGAGGTCTACCGCACCGGCAGCCTGGCCGGCAAGACCGCCATCAGCTATCAGCCGCTGCAGGCCATCGAGGCCGGCCGCATCGTGATCGGCCAGCAGCGCCAGGAGGCCGCATGAGCCCGGCGGCCCGCACCCCGCGCACCCGCACCGGCCAGCCGGCCGACATGTCGCATGCCTTCCGGCTCGATGCCGCCCGCCGCCTGGTGCATCGCGCCGACGTGCGGCGCCTGCCGGTCAACCCGGCTGAGCTCAAGCAGGCCCGCGCCATCCTGCGCGCCGCCGCTGCCGCCGACCTCGATACCTCTCGTGCCACGGCACGGGCTTGGGAGATGGCTGAATGAAGATCGACATCAAGGTTCAAGGCATCAAAGAGCTGCAAGCCAACCTCAAGGACTTCAGCGAGCGCCGTGTGCGCTCCACGGTTGCCACCGCCATGACCCACACCGCCGTCATGGTGCGCGACCAGCTGCAAAGCAGGATGGCCTCTGCCATCGATCGCCCGACCGCGTACACCCGGCGCAACCTGCGCTACACGGCCGCTACCGCCAAAGGCTTGGAGGCGTCGATAGGCTTCGACATCGTGGCCAACCAGGACATGCACGGCCGTGTGACCGGGTACACCAACATGGGGCGCGGTCAGACGCCGGTCGGCAAGTACATGAACGACCAGATCGAAGGCGGACCAAGGCGCAATAAGCGCTTCGAGCTGGCCCTGCGCCGCGTCGGCGTCTTGCCTGCTGGTTGGTTTGCAGTACCGGGCGAGCGCGCCAAGATCGACGCCTTCGGCAACCAGTCGCCCGGCGAGATCCGGCAGATCCTGTCCTGGTTTGATGCAGCCGAGCTGGTGGCCGGCTCGACGCAGAACATGCGGGCTGCAGGTCGAGCCAAGCGGGCGCAAGGGACCAAAAGGAAGGCAGGATGGCAGTACCACGTGATCCGGCCCGGCCAAGTGCTCAAGCGCAGCTGGGCCCGAAACACCAGCGCCGCCGGACCCAGCCGCAGCCGTGGCTCAAAGAAGATGCAGCCCGGCATTTATCGGCAGACCCGCCACGCGCTGGGCAACCAGGTCGAGCCCATCATGATCTTCGTGAAGTCGGCCAGCTACAAGCCGCGCTGGGACTTCTACGGCGACGCCAGACGAGAGGTCGACCGCATCTACCCCGAGCAGATCAAGCGCGCGATCCGCGATGCGACGGCGGCCCTGGCCTCTCGAGCAGGGGGCAAGCCATGAGGGCCACCCCCTGTCACGGGTCCTCCCGGAGGGGGATCGGCGCGGGTAGTTCGAACCGCGTGGTCGGACTGTTCAGCGACTTCCCTAAGGGGGTTAAGTGAAGGTCATCCCTGTTTTGGACCAGCAGGTTTCCCAGGCGGAATTTGCCCAGATGATCGGTGTCAGCGAGGCCCGCGTCAGCCAGCTGGTGAGCGAGGGCATCATCGTGCGCGGCGACACGGCCCACGAGTGGCTGATCGGCTACTGCGAGCGCCTGCGCGACCAGGCGGCCGGCCGCGCCGGCAGCGAGACCGGCGGGCTCGACCTGGTGCAGGAGCGCGCCGCCCTTGCGCGTGAGCAGCGTGAAGGCCAAGCCATAAAAAACGCAGTGGCGCGCAAAGAATTTGCCCCCGTGGGGTTGCTGGCGGATGTCCTCGGCATGGCTGCCAGCGCCGTGGTTGACGAACTCGACCAACTGGAAGGCGCGCTACGCAAGGCGTGCCCTGACCTGCCAGACAACGCCAAAACTACCGTGCAGCAGGCGATTGCCAAGGCGCGCAACAAGTGGATTCGAAGCACCGAGCGCCTGGTGAATGACGCCATAGACGACATGCTGGCCGACCGGGACGATGGCGACCCGTCCTGTGAGTTTAAGGGGGTTGAGCCCGAATGACCACCATGCCGCCCACCATCCATCCAGAGACCGCTGAGGCCATCAAGGCCGCCGTGCGTTTGGGTCTGGAAAGCTTGCGCGCCGAGCCGCCGCAGCGTCTTGGAGACTGGGCGCGCGACCACTTCAAGCTGGCGGGCGAGAGTAGCCACACCAAAGGTGCGTGGGTGGCATGGCCGTTTCAGGTTGGCATGCTGGATTTCATGAGTGACGACCAGATCGAAGAGCTGGATGTGATGAAAGCCAAGCGCGTCGGCTACACCAAGATGGTCACCGCCTATGTGGCCTACAACATCGCGCACCGAAGGAGAAAACAGGCGCTGTGGCAGCCCACGGACGATGACCGCGACAGCTACGTCA
>JBDLVJ010000247.1:0-5683 GCA_039804875.1 Pseudomonadota bacterium
AACGCCGTCGCGGGAATGGATCGCGCGCCGACAGAACTGATCAAGCAAGCGATCGACAGCCTCAACCGGCGGGCGGCGGCGGAGACCGTCCAGGCCGAGCGACAGGGCCAGCGAGCCACCCTGATCAGCCTGGCGCTGACGGCGATGTTTTCGGTGCTGGCGGTGCTGGGCGGCCTGCCGCTGGCGCGCCGCATCACGCGCCAGCTCGGGGGCGAACCCGAACAGGCGCACGAGGTGGTCCATGCGATCGCCCAGGGCGATCTCACGGTGCATGTCCAGGTCGACAGCGGGGATGACTCCAGCCTGATGGCGGCCATGAAGGTCATGCGCGACAGCCTGAGCCTGACCGTCGCGCAGGTGCGGCAATCGAGCGACCATATCGCCACCAGCGCGGGCCAGATCGCGGCGGGCAACGCCGACCTGAGCCAGCGCACCGAAACGCAGGCGTCCAGCCTGGAGCAGACGGCCGCGGCGATGGAGCAGCTGACCTCGACGGTGCGCCAGAACTCCGACACCGCCCGCCAGGCCAATCAGCTCGCCGCCAGCGCCAGCACGGCCGCCAGCCAGGGCGGCGAGGTGGTCGGCCAGGTGGTCGCGACGATGGAGGAAATCACCACCAGCTCGCGCAAGATTGCCGACATCATCGGCGTGATCGACGGCATCGCGTTCCAGACCAACATCCTGGCGCTGAACGCCGCCGTCGAGGCGGCGCGGGCCGGCGAGCAGGGCCGCGGCTTTGCCGTGGTCGCCAGCGAGGTGCGCAGCCTGGCGCAGCGTTCGGCCCAGGCCGCCAAGGAAATCAAGACCCTGGTGGACGACGCGGGCAAGCGCATGGACGAGATCGTGGTGCAGGTCAAGCAGGTGACCGACCTGATCAGCGAGATCACGGCCTCCAGCGCCGAGCAGAGCAACGGCATCAGCCAGGTTGGCGATGCCGTGAACCAGCTCGACCGGATGACGCAGCAGAATGCCGCGCTGGTCGAGGAGTCCGCCGCCGCCGCCGAGAGCCTGCGGCGACAGGCCACCGAGCTGACCACGATGGTGAGCGTGTTCAAGCTCAAGTAAGGCCGGCCGCGTACGAATCGCAACGGCGCCGGGCGATCAGTCGCCCGACGGCGGCCCGGGCTCGCTCCTCGGCGGCTCGAGCCCGAGGTGGCGGAACGCGGCCTGGGTCGCGATGCGCCCGCGCGTCGTGCGCTGCAGGTAGCCCTGCTGGATCAGGTAGGGCTCGATCACGTCCTCGATCGTGCCCGCCTCCTCGCCGATGCTGGCGGCGATGTTGTCGAGGCCGACCGGGCCGCCATCGAACTTGTGGATCAGGGCCTCGAGCAGCTTGCGGTCCATCAGGTCGAAGCCGATCGGATCGACATCGAGCATGACCAGCGCGCGATTCGCCATGTCGAGCGTGATGCGGCCATCGCCCTTGACATCGGCGTAGTCGCGCACCCGGCGCAGCAGCCGGTTGGCGATGCGCGGCGTGCCGCGCGAACGGCGCGCGACCTCGAACGCCGCCGCCTCGTCCATCGGTGCCTGCAGCAGGCGGGCGCTGCGCTTGACGATCAACGCCAGCTCGCTCGCGTCATAGAACTCCAGCCGGCCGACGATGCCGAAGCGGTCGCGCAGCGGATTGGTCAGCATGCCGGCGCGCGTGGTCGCGCCGACCAGCGTGAAGGGCTGCAGGTCGAGCTTGATCGAGCGCGCCGCCGGCCCCTCGCCGATCATGATGTCGATCTGGTAGTCCTCCAGCGCCGGGTACAGGATTTCCTCGACCACCGGCGAGAGTCGATGGATCTCGTCGATGAACAGCACGTCGTTGGGTTCGAGGTTGGTCAGCAGCGCCGCCAGGTCCTTGGGCTTCTCGAGCACCGGGCCGCTGGTCTGGCGCAGGTTGACGCCGAGCTCGTAGGCGATGATGTGGCTCAGCGTGGTCTTGCCCAGGCCCGGCGGGCCGAACAGCAGCACATGGTCGAGCGCCTCCTGGCGCTTCCTGGCCGCGCCGATGAAGATCTCGAGCTGCTCGCGCACCTTGGCCTGACCCACATATTCCTGCAGCCCCTTGGGCCGCAGCGCGCGCTCGAGCGCCTCCTCGCGGCCGGACTCGGGCACGGCCGAGACCATGCGCGGCTGGCGCGGTGTCCGGGCGAAATCGTCGGTTTCTATTGCCATCTGCGCTTGCCCCGTTTGAGAATCACCGCGCCAGCGCCCTGAGCGCGAGCTTGATGCCCTCGCTGACGCCGACCTCGGCCGGCAGAGCCTTGAGCGCGGCGGCGGCCTCCTTGTCGCTGTAGCCCAGCGCGATCAGCGCCTGCTGGATGTCGCCCTGCGCGTCCCCCAGCGGCAGCCCGCCGCCGGCCAGGGCCCCCAGGTCGGCCCCCAGCTTGCCCTTGAGCTCGAGCAGCAGGCGCTCGGCGGTCTTCTTGCCGATGCCCGGCACCTTGACCAGGCGGCCGGGCTCCTGCGCGGTCACGGCTTGCGCCAGCTCGGCCACGCTCATGCCCGACAGCAGGCTCAGCGCCATGCGCGGACCGACGCCGCCGATCTTGATCAATTGCCGGAAGGCCTCACGTTCAGTGGCAGTCGCGAAGCCGTAGAGCAGCTGCGCGTCCTCGCGCACGACGAAGTGCGTCAGCAGCGCGACCTGCTCGCCCAGAGCGGGCAGGCCGTAGAAGGTGCTCATCGGCACATCGACCTCGTAGCCCACGCCGGCACAGTCCACCAGGACCTGGGGTGGGGATTTTTCCAGCAGCATGCCGGTGAGTTTGCCTATCATTGACGTTCCCTTTTGATGGAATTATCGGTTTGATTCTCCGCCACCACTTCTCTCCGCCCGACAACACCCGCATGGCCCATCTGTGCGGCCCGCTCGACAGCCATCTGCGCACGATCGAGGCCGCGCTGCAGGTCAAGGTCGCGCACCGCTTCGAGCAGTTTCGCATCGAGGGCCCGAAAGCCAAGGCCGAGCAGGCGATGGAGGTGCTCCAGGCCCTCTACGAGCTCGCGCGCCAGCCGGTTGCGGCCGAACAGGTCCAGCTCATGCTCGCGGGCGACACAGCTCTGCCCGCGGACGGCGTCGAGCATGTGGCGATGCAGACAAGACGCGGCGAGGTGCGCGGGCGCACCGCCAACCAGCAGCGCTACCTCGACCAGATGGCCTGCCACGACATCACCTTCGGCATCGGCCCGGCCGGCACCGGCAAGACCTACCTCGCGGTGGCCTGCGCGGTCGACGCGCTCGAGCGCAGCGCGGTGCAACGCATCGTGCTGACGCGCCCGGCGGTCGAGGCCGGCGAGCGGCTGGGCTTCCTGCCGGGCGACCTGACGCAGAAGATCGACCCCTATCTGCGCCCGCTCTACGACGCGCTCTACGACCTGATGGGCTTCGACAAGGTGCAGAAAGCCTTCGAGCGCCAGCAGATCGAGATCGCGCCGCTGGCCTTCATGCGCGGGCGCACGCTGAACCACGCCTTCGTGATTCTCGACGAGGCGCAGAACACCACGCCCGAGCAGATGAAGATGTTCCTGACCCGGATCGGCTTCGGCAGCAAGGCCGTCATCACCGGCGACGTGAGCCAGGTCGACCTGCCGCGCACCCAGCTCAGCGGCCTGATCGACGCCGAGCGCGTCCTCAAGCGCGTGCAGGGCATCGCCTTCAACCGACTGACCAGCGCCGACGTGGTGCGCCACCCGCTGGTGGGCCGCATCGTCGATGCCTACGACAAGCAGGCGCCACGGGATTGAGAACGACCGCGGCGGCAGCGGGCGCCGGCTCAGCGCACCAGCAGTTCGCCGTGGATCGTGGCGCCCAGGGCCGCCTTGAGCCGCTTGTAATGGACCTTCGCCCGCACGACGGCCTGGGCCGCCAGGCTGAGCTCGTCGCACTCGGCGACGCCCTCGAAGTGACCGATGATGGTCAGGGTGCGGCACTTGATCTCGCCCTTGACCCGGCCCTGCTGACCGATGGTCAGGCTTTCGACCTCGACATTGCCATCCACCTCGCCATCGATGTGCATGGCGCTGACCGAGACCAGCTTGCCCTGGATGCAGCAGCCCTCGCTGATGATCGTGGGCTTGTGCTGCACCTCGACCAGACCCGTGAGCAGGAACTCCCCGGGCGTGGAATCGCGTTCTGCTTGCTGCGGTTTGATTTTGATTTTACGGAACATTGGGCTTCACCAGCATGGCGACCATCGGATTGATCTTCTGGCCATTGACGGAAATTTCGTAGTGGAGATGCGTCCCGGTCGAGGAACCGGTGTTGCCTACGATGCCAATCGACTGGCCCTTGCGCACGGTCTCGCCGGGATCGACGAGGATTCGCGACAGATGGGCGTAGAGGGTCGTGACCCCACCGGCGTGGCTGAGCTCCACGGTGTTGCCATAGCCACGGCGATAAGAGGCATCGATCACCTGGCCGTCGGAAGTGGCCGCGATCTCGCGGACGGAGCCTGGCGCGAAGTCCAGGCCCTCGTGCATTTCGACCGTGCGGGTGAGCGGATGCACGCGCATGCCGAAGGGCGAAGTCGGCTCCCCCTGCGCCAGCGGAGTCGCCGAGGGCAGCAGCTCGTAGACCCCCTTGAGCTGCTCGTTGAGCTCGACTTGGCGGTGCAGCCGGGAGGCCAGGCTGGCGTCGATCTCGGCCAGCAGGCTCAGATTGGGCAGGCCGCCGCTGGGCGCCTTGGGCGTGGGCAGTTCCTTCCTGAGCGCTTCGAGCTGCGCCTTGTTGAGGCCGGTCACCCGCAAGACAAGCTGCAGGTTGTGGTTGGCGGTTTCCAGATCCTGGGCCGCGTAGCGCAACAGCTTGAGCAGTTCCTTCTCGCGGTCCATGATGGCGTCGCTCATGCGCTCGATCTCGTGCGACTCCATGCCGGCGATCTGGTCGACCTCGATCGAGGTCGCGACCGAGAGCAGCTGCCAGACGCGGCGCTTGGCGGCCTCCTCGCGCGACTGGGCCTCCTTGAGCGCCTCGTTGTCGAGCGCCAGGAAGCGGTTGTAGGCGGTCAGCGCCAGCAGCAGCATGGCGGCGGCCATCAGGCACAGCAGCAGGCCGCGCACGCACAGGCGCTGCACCCGGCCGGACACCGCGAAATAGCGCAACTGACCGGCCTGCTCGATGATGAGCCGGAAATCCTTGAAATCGCAGGTCCAGAGATAGCGCTTGAGCTGGGCGAAAACGCCGAGCAGATAAGCCATCAGTCTGCGAAAACCCGTCATGGAGACTCGGGACTGGGTAACCGCGTGACGCCGGCAGGCTGGAGCGCGACCGCGTCAGACAGGCTCTGGATCTTGCCGACAAGCTGCCCGCCGAGCTCGACTTCGAGTGTCGGGAAACTGACCGTACCCGCCACCTTGCCGGTGGCGCAGATCAGGAGCTTGCTGCTGCAGGTCAGCAGCGGACCGACCTCGCCTCGGATGATGGCAGTGCCAGCTTGTACCTCGCCTTCGATCCGGCCCGAGGCGCCGACCCGCAATTCGGCGGCGGACAGCTTGCCGAGCAAGGTGCCATCGACCGTCACTGTGCCAGGGCAAACGATTACCCCAGAGACCTCGACACCTTCGCCAATGATCAAATTGCCCCGCATGTCTTCATGCCTCATCAGTCTTGCCCTCGGTCTTATGGTGTTCGAGCAACGTTTGCCAGCCCGTCGACGGGGCTGACCAGTTGAGGTGCTCGATGGCTGCAGGC
>JBDLVJ010000248.1:0-2822 GCA_039804875.1 Pseudomonadota bacterium
TCTGAATTTCCCAACGGGCTTCCACTCGACGCCACCATTGCCGTCAGCTTGAGGCATGACTTCAGGAGGGTTGAAGATCAGGGAAGGCGCATCGTCAGGATCGTCAACAGAAACCGCGATCTTGTACTTGAAAAGAAGCAAGATGCCTGCGAACAGGTTCCGCACGGCTGAGAGGGCGCGGGCTGGATCGCCTCCCTGTTCCGTCGCCTGCTTGGTGCGCTGGAAGTCCTCAATGCCAAGGCGAATCGATGTCAGCGCGTTCACCTTTAGCTTCTCTGCATCTAGTTCTGCCATTGTTGTTCGTTATGGTTGAAAGTCACGTTCGTGCCACGGTTGTTGGACCACTCGAGATCAGACACTTTGTTTTCGACACCAGCGGGCATGGATCACATGAGGGTCCGAAAGTTCATTTCTAGCCACGGTCATCTGAGTATTCCATGCCGCTGCTCTGCTAAGTCCAATTTTCGAGGCCGCTGGCAGCCAAAGGCCGGTTTTTGTGGTCGCTGCCGTTCAGGCCTCGGACCAGCAATGACTCCGACCAGCCTCAACCAGACCTTCCATTCCCACGACTTTTTCGCACATGACCACCCCCTGCTCAGGGGCAGCCACATGAGCCCCTCCGTCAAACCTTGACTGCCCCCACGGCCGTCACCGGCTGCCCCAACGACCGCAAGATGTCGCGCACCAGCTGCGCCCGGTCCTTCGGCTCGGCCAGCGCGCGCTCGATGCGCAGCTTGTCGTTGCCGGCGAGCTTGACATGGCGGTTCTTCTGCACCAGCTCGATGATCTTCATCGGGTCGAGCGGTGGGTTGGGGCGGAAGGTGATCAGGATCACGCCCGGCGTCGCGTCGACCTTCTGCACGCCGTAGGGCTGGCTCAGCACGCGCAGGCGGTGCACGTCGATCAGGGTCTGGGCCTGGGCCGGCAGCTTGCCGAAGCGGTCGACGATTTCCTCCAGCAGCCGGTCGACCTGCTCGCCGGTCTTGGCGGTCGCGAGTTTCTTGTAGAAGCTCAGGCGCAGGTGCACGTCGCCGCAGTAGTCGTCGGGCAGCAAGGCCGGCGCGTGCAGGTTGATGTCGGTCGTGACGTTGAGCGGGTTCAGCAGGTCGGGTTCGCGCCCGGCTTTCAGCGACGCGACGGCCTCGGACAGCATCTCGTTGTAGAGCTGGAAGCCGACTTCGAGCATGTTGCCGCTCTGGTTCTCGCCCAGTACCTCGCCGGCGCCGCGGATCTCGAGGTCGTGCATCGCGAGGTAGAAGCCGCTGCCGAGTTCCTCCATCTGCTGGATCGCGTCCAGGCGCTGCTGGGCCTGCTTGGTCAGGCCCTCGATGTCGGGCACCAGCAGGTAGGCATAGGCCTGGTGGTGGCTGCGCCCGACCCGGCCTCTGAGCTGATGCAGCTGGGCCAGGCCGAACTTGTCGGCACGCGCCATGATGATGGTGTTGGCGGTCGGCACGTCGATGCCGGTCTCGATGATGGTCGAGCACAGCAGCAGGTTGAAGCGCTGGGCCACGAAGTCGCGCATCACGCGCTCGAGTTCGCGCTCGGGCATCTGGCCGTGCGCGATGCCGATGCGCGCCTCGGGCAGGATTTCCTCCAGCATCTGCTTGCGGTTCTCGATCGTGTTGACCTCGTTGTGCAGGAAGTAGACCTGGCCGCCGCGCTTCAATTCGCGCAGCACCGCCTCGCGGATCACGCCCTTGCTCTCGCTGCGCACGAAGGTTTTGATGGCGAGCCGGCGTTGCGGCGCGGTCGCGATCACGCTGAGGTCGCGCAGGCCTTCGAGCGCCATGCCGAGCGTGCGCGGAATCGGCGTCGCGGTCAAGGTCAGCACGTCGACCTCGGCGCGCAGCGCCTTCATTGCCTCCTTGTGCCGTACGCCAAAGCGGTGTTCCTCGTCGATGATCAGCAGGCCCAGGTTCTTGAACTGGGTCTTCTCGGACAGCAGCTTGTGCGTGCCGACCACGATATCGACCGTGCCGTCGGTCACGCCCCTCAGGGCCGCGTTGATCTCCTTGGCGGTGCGAAAGCGGCTCATCTCCGCGATCCGGACCGGCCACTTGGCGAAGCGGTCCACCAGCGTCTGGAAATGCTGCTCGGCCAGCAGCGTGGTCGGCGCCAGGAAGGCGACTTGCTTGCCGCCCGTGACCGCGACGAAGGCCGCGCGCAGGGCGACCTCGGTCTTGCCGAAGCCGACATCGCCGCAGACCAGCCGGTCCATCGGCTGCGGGCTGATCATGTCCTGGATCACCGCGTGGATGGCGGCGTTCTGGTCGGCGGTCTCCTCGAAGCCGAAGTCGTTGGCGAAAGCTTCGTAGTCGTGTGGCGAGTAGCGAAAGGCATGGCCCTCGCGCGCGGCGCGGCGGGCGTAGATGTTGAGCAGCTCGGCGGCGGCGTCGCGCACCTGTTCGGCGGCGCGGCGCCGGGCCTTCTCCCACTGGCCCGAACCCAGGCGGTGCAGCGGCGCCTCGTCCGCGCTGACGCCGGTGTAGCGGCTGATCAGCTGCAGCTGGCTCACAGGCACGTAGAGCGTGGCGTCGTGGGCGTACTCGAGGTGCAGGAATTCCTGCAGCGCCGGGCTGCCGTCGGCGTTCTTCTCGCCCAGGTCCATGTTGATCAGGCCGCGATAGCGCCCGATGCCGTGGGCGCTGTGCACCACCGGGTCGCCGAGGTTGAGCTCGGACAGGTCCTTGATCAGCGCATCGACATCGCTGACCTGTTCCTGCTTCTTGCGCCGGCGCGTGGTCGGGCCGGCCGCGAACAGCTCGGTCTCGGTCACGAAGGCGATGCCGCCCTCGACCCAGGCGAAGCCGCTGGCCAGC
>JBDLVJ010000249.1:0-16473 GCA_039804875.1 Pseudomonadota bacterium
TGCGCTCCAGGAAAAAACAGGGGGTGGGGAATCGGCCGGCTTGGATCGCGCCGAATTAATCAGTACACAAACAATAAGTATAGATACAAAATGGCGAAAGGCAAGCGGGGTTTTCCCTAATTTGTCTTGCGCTAGACTGCCCGCGTATGGAGTCCACTCGACCACGCCCCGTACAACTAGACGCTCAACCCGGTCACGCGATACGTCGTCTGCATCAGATCTCGGTCGGCATCTTTCACCAGGAAACCGAAGCCCTCAACATCACTCCGGTGCAGTACGCCATCCTGCAGACGGTGCGCGACCTGCCCGGCTGCGACCAGCGCACACTGGCCGGACGCATCGCGCTCGACACCTCGACCACCGCCGGCGTGGTCGACCGGCTCGAGGCGCGCGGCCTGCTGCAGCGCCGTGTCTCGCCCGAGGACCGGCGCGTGCGCCTGCTCGCGCTGACGCCGGCCGGCGAGCTGCTGCTGGCCCAGACCCTGGCGGGCATGGAGCGCACGCAGGAGCGCATCCTGGAGCCGCTGAGCCCCGAACAACGGCTCCAGTTCATGGCGCTGCTGCGGCAACTGGTGACGGAAAACAACGATCTGTCGCGCGCGCCGAGCGAGAGCGCGCGCTGAAGCCCGCCAGATCCAGCGCCGACTGGCACGGATCAGCGTGCGGAGTGCGAAAATCGCCGGCATGAACGCCGAAACCACCGCCGAACTGATGAACCGCCTGGGCCAGCAGGCCAAGGTCGCCTCCGCCCTGATGGCGCGCGCCAGCACCGCGCGCAAGGTTACCGCCCTGCGCGCGCTGGCCGCGCTGCTGCGCGCCAACATCGAACCGCTGCAGCTCGACAACGCCCGCGACCTGCAGCGCGCCAGCGCCGCCGGCCTGAGCGAGCCGATGATCGACCGCCTCAAGCTCAGCCCGCAGACGATCGAGACCTGCGCCGAAGGCTGCGAGCAGCTCGCCGCCATGCCCGACATCATCGGCGAGATCATCGGCATGAAGCAGCAACCCAGCGGCATCCGCGTCGGCCAGATGCGGGTGCCGATCGGCGTCTTCGGCATGATCTTCGAGAGCCGGCCCAACGTCACGATCGAGGCCGCCAGCCTGTCGATCAAGAGCGGCAACGCCTGCATCCTGCGCGGCGGCTCGGAGGCGATCGAGTCGAACAAGGCGCTGGCCAGGTTGGTGCAACAGGCGCTCGAACAGGCCGGCCTGCCGGCCGACGCCGTGCAGCTCGTGCCCACCACCGACCGCGAGGCCGTCGGCCAGCTGATCGCGATGCCCGAGTATGTCGATGTCATCATCCCGCGCGGCGGCAAGGGCCTGATCGAGCGCATCAGCCGCGACGCCAAGGTGCCGGTCATCAAGCACCTGGACGGCAACTGCCACACCTATGTCGATGATCCCTGCGATATCGCGATGGCGGTCAAGGTGGCCGACAACGCCAAGACGCAGAAATACAGCCCCTGCAACGCGACCGAGAGCCTGCTGGTCGCGCGCGGCGTCGCGGGCGAGTTCCTGCCGCAGATCGGCGCCCTCTACGCGCGCAAGGGGGTCGAGATGCGCTGCTGCCCGATCTCGAAGGCGATCCTGAGCCAGGTGCCGGGCGCCCAGCTGAGGGACGCGACCGAGCAGGACTGGTCCGAGGAATACCTCGCCGCGGTGATCAGCGTGAAGGTGGTGGCCGGTCTCGACGAAGCGATCGCCCACATCAACCGCTACGGCTCGCACCACACGGACGCGATCCTGACCGAGTCGCACACGAACGCGATGCGCTTCCTGCGCGAGGTCGATTCGGCCAGCGTGATGGTCAACGCGTCGACCCGCTTCGCCGACGGCTTCGAATACGGCCTGGGCGCCGAGATCGGCATCTCGACCGACAAGTTCCACGCGCGCGGCCCGGTGGGCGTCGAAGGCCTGACCTCGCTCAAGTACGTGGTGCTGGGCGAGGGCGAGGTGCGCGGCTGACGCGCCCCGGACCTCCCATGACACGCAAGACCACCTGGGCGCGCCGCCAGCCGGCCGCCGACACCGATCCGCGCTTCGCCAGCACTGCCGACCTGCCCGCCACGGCCCCAGGCGGCACATCGGCCGAACTGCGCGTGCAACCGCAAGGCGCCGCGTCCCAGTCACCGGCGGCGAAGGCCTTCCGGCGCGAACTGGCGCGCTTCGAGCGCCTCAAGACCCAGCTGGCCGACATGAACCGGCATTGCCAGGCCCACAAGATCAACTCGGGACTGATCCTGCAACCCCTGCGCGAGCGGCACCGTGGCTTCATGCGCGAGATGGTGCTGACGCTAGACCCCTGGCTCGATGTCACGACCAAGGGCCTGAGCAAGGCGCAGCAGGCGACGGCGCGCGACCTCGTGTGCAGCCTGGCCGAAGCCCTGGCGCAACTGGGTGAAGCCGACATGGCCGAGCTGCACGACCGGCGCCATCCGCAAACCCTGAAGGCCAAGGCCAGCGACGACGTCGAGCACATGCGCCGGCTGTTCCAGGAGATGTTCGGCGTCGAACTGCCACGGCCGGCCGAGGGCGACGACCCCGAGGCGATGCTGCGCGCCGCCATGGAGCGGCGGCAGGCCGAGGCGGCCGAGAAACAGGAGCGCGAGGAAGCCAGACGGCAGGCGCGCCAGGCCAAGCGCCAGCCGACTGCCGCCCAGCAGAAAGCCGCGCAGGCGCTGCAGGACGCCGACGCGATGCTGCGCAGCGTCTACCGCCAGCTCGCCAGCGCGCTGCACCCCGACCGCGCGCCCGACGAGACCGAGCGGGCCCGGATGAACACCCTGATGAGCGAAGCCAACGCCGCCTATGGCCGCAAGGACCTGGTCACGCTGCTGAACCTGCAACTGCAAGCCGAGCTGGTCGATCCCGATCACCTCGATCGCCTGTCGGACGAGCGCCTCAAGTCGCTGACGCTGCTGCTCAAGCAGCAGGTGGCGGAGCTGGAGCGCGAACGGCAGCTCGAGCAGGAACGCTGGCTGCACGAGCTGAACCTGCCCCCGGGCTTCCCGCTGATGGCCAGCCCGCTGCAAGCCTGGCTGCAGGACCAGCAGGACGAACTGACGCAGGACCTGCTGGTGATGCAGGACGATCTCGCGACCGCCAGGAACCTCGCCACGCTCAAGCCCTGGCTGACCGAGCAACGCCGGCTGGCCAAGCGGACGGAGCGCCGGCTGGAGCTGGATTTTTCGTTCTGAGGCTGCGGTTTCAGCGCCAGTTCAGAGCCGGAAAACCCGCGCTGAATGCCGCAGGAATTTGCGCAGAAGGCGACGATCTCGGGCAGTTGTTCGAGCAGGAATTTGGGCATGGCGAGACGTTCTCAACCGTTGATTGAGAAAAAAATCAAGTAAGTGTTGAAATCATGATCAACAGAAACTTGATTTCCTGCTCAAGTGCCTCGTAGCTTGCGGGAATGAATGAAAAGATCGAATTCAGCCAGCGCCTGCGGGCGGCGATGATAGGCGCGGGCTATGCCGCCAGTCCGTCGGTGCTGGAGCATGAGTTCAATCTGCGCTGGCTGGGGCGCTCCATCAGCAACCAGGCGGCCTGGGGCTGGCTCAACAGCCGCTCCATTCCCACGCAGGACAAGTTGCAGACCCTGGCCGAGTGGCTCAAGATCCAGCCCGAGGTGCTGCGTTTCGGCGAGGCGGTGCGGCACAAGGTCGAGGAGCACCGACAGCGCTGGGACGAAGGCGCGGGCTACCTGGAACGCGACACCTTCGACGCCTTCCTCAAGCTGCCGGCCCCGCAGCGCAAGCTGATCCGCGAGGTCATCCTGACCTTCGCAAGGGTATATGACGAGGATACCGCCGCCCTGTCCACCTCATCGGAGTGAAGGGCTGGCGCGCGACACCTCGATGAGGGACAGCGCCAGATCGAAATCGAAGTTGCGCAGGGCCTGCGACCAGGCCTCGTACTGCGCGCCGAGCCTGACCCGCAGCAGACTCCGGTGCTCGCGGGCGAGCCGGATGCAGTCGGTATCGGCGGCCGCGAGCAAGGTCGTCAGTTGCAGCCGCAGATCCTCCCAGCGGGCCGTGTCCTGGCACGGATCAGGGGGCTGCTGCCCGGACAACCCGGAGGCGGTGGTCGGATCATCGGCCTCGGTCACGCCCTCGGGAGAGCCGCCAGCCCACGAGGGCTCGACCCCGAGGCCGGGACGAGCATCGCCCAGCAGCTGACCGATGATGCGCAGCAACTGATCGCTCGCGCCCTGGATCTCGCGCAGATAGTCCTGCTGGACCGGGTTCAGGTCCGAGTGTTGCAGCAGCCAGGCCATGCCGACGACGATGTTCATCGGCGTGCGCAGCTCATGGCACATGGACGAGAGATCCGTCGAGCGGCCAGCCCCCGACAGCGAACCGCTCCGCTGGGCGAGCTCGGGCCGTGATTCGATCGGAGACTGGGACATGGGTCTTGCGGTTCGATGCCGGCAAGCCCGGCATCCGGCGACATGATTCAACTGGAAGTTCAATTGATTATTGAACCTCAAGTTGAACATAAAGTTCAATCATTTATGTACCGAAATTTAATTTTCGGCAATGAACAACAAAATCGAATTTGCCCAGCGGCTGCGGACCACCATGATGAACGCCGGCCTGGAACCCAGAACCGGCGTCCTTCTCAACCTGTTCAACAACCATTACTGGGGCCGCTCGGTCACCTTCCAGGCGGTGTCGCGCTGGCTCAAGGGCGAGGCGATACCGGCCCAGGACAAGCTGGTGGTGCTGGCGGGACTGCTCAACATCGAGCCCGAGGTGCTGCGCTTCGGCGAAGCGGTGCGCCAGTCGGTGCAGCAACGCCGCCAGCGCTGGGACGAGGGGGTGGGCTATCTGGAGCGCGAGACCTTCGATGCCTTCCTCAGGTTGCCGGCGGCGCAGCGCAAGGTCGTCCGCGAGGTCATACTGACCTTCGCCAAGGCGCATGGCATGGTGAACGACGACCTCGCGGGCAGCATGCCTGTCGCCCGCAGCCAATGACCGGGCCCATGCCAGCCGCCAGGATGGAGCGGGTCCGCCGCGATGCCTCCCAGGCCGTCCGCTCAGTCGATCTGCCCCAGGGCCTCGCCCAACGCGTTGACCAGGCTGTCGATCTGCGCCGGCGTGCTGATGAAGGGCGGCGCCAGCTGGAGGGTGTCGGCGCCGTAGCGCACGTAGAAGCCCTTTTCCAGCATCGCCATGGCGACCTGGTACGGGCGCCTGGCGGGCTCGCCCGGCGCGGCGGCGATCGTCAGTCCGGCGGCCAGGCCGAAGTTGCGGATATCGGCCACATGCCGGGCGCCGCGCAGGCCATGCACGGCGTTCTCGAACCGCGGCGCCAGCTCGGCCACCCGCTCGATCGACTGTTCGCGTTCCAGCAGGTCCAGGGTCGCGAGGCCGGCCGCGCAGGCCACCGGATGCGCCGAGTAGGTGTAGCCATGCGGGAACTCCAGCATGTAGTCGGGCCCACCCGCCGCCATGAAGGTGTCGTAGATCTCCCGGCCCACCACCACGCCGCCGAGCGGCTGCACGCCGTTGGTGATCTGCTTGGCGAAATTCAGGATGTCGGGCTTGACGCCGAAGGCTTCCGAGCCGGTCCAGGCGCCGCAGCGGCCGAAACCCGTGATCACCTCGTCGAAGATCAGCAGGATGTCGTGCGCGGTGCAGATCTCGCGCAGGCGCTGCAGATAGCCCCTGGGCGGAATCACCACGCCGGCCGAACCCGAGAACGGTTCGACGATCACGGCCGCGATGTTGGAGGCATCGTGCAGGCTGATCAGGTTGAGCAGCTCGTCGGCCAACTCGGCGCCCTGTTCCGGCATGCCGCGGCAGAACGAGCCCGCCGGCGGCTGGGTGTGCGGCAGATGATCGGCCTCCAGGCCCTGGCCGTAGAGCTTGCGGTTGCCGACGATGCCGCCGACCGAGATGCCGCCGTAGTTGACGCCGTGATAGCCCTTGAGGCGACCGATCAGGCGCGTCTTGCCGCCCTGGCCCTTGGTGCGCCAATAGGCGCGCGCGATCTTGAGCGAGGTGTCGGCCGACTCCGAGCCAGAGCCGGTGAAGAACACATGGTCCAGCCCGGCCGGCATGCGCTCGACGATACGGTTCGCGAGCTCGAACGACAGCGGATGGCCGAACTGGAAGGCCGGCGAATAGTCCAGCGTGGCCGCCTGGCGGGCGATGGCCTCGACGATCTCGGTCCGCGCATGGCCCAGGCCAGTGCACCAGAGGCCTGACAGGCCGTCGAACAGCTGGCGACCATCAGCGTCGGTGTAATAGGCGCCCTGGGCGGCGGTGATCAGGCGCGGGTTGGCCTTGAAGTCGCGGTTGCCGGTGAAGGGCATCCAGTGCGCTTCCAGCCAGGCCGGGTCGGTGCGAGGGGCGGCGTTGACCCGCTGGGCGTCGGACATGTTCATCGGAAAATTCCAGTGCGAAGGAGAAGTGATGAACCGATTCTGGGCGCTGGCTAAACTCTCATCAAGCACCATATGTCTCATCACGGTTGACAGTTCATGCAAGTAAGAAATGTGGCCCTGCTGGGCCAGCTGGGCGACGCCGACCTGCGGCTGCTGCGGGTCTTCAAGAGCGTGGTGGAATGCGGCGGCATGGCGGCGGCCGAGCTCGAACTCAACATCGCGCTGTCGACCATCAGCCGGCACGTCAAGGATCTGGAGACCCGGCTCGGGCTGGTGCTGTGCCGGCGCGGGCGCGGCGGCTTTGGCCTGACCCCCGAGGGCCAGCAGGTCTACGAGGCCGCCCTGAGCCTGCTGTCCGCGACGGAATCGTTCCGGACCCGGCTGCATGACATCCAGCGCCGGCTGGGTGGCGACCTGCATCTCGCGCTGTTCGAGAAGACCATCTCCAATCCGCAGGCCCGCATCGCCAGCACGATAGCCAGTTTTCACCGGCAGGTGCCCAGCGCCAGACTGCACCTGCATGTCGGCAGCATCGGCACGATCGAACGCGGCGTGATCGACGGCCAGTTCCACATCGGCATCATCCCGGAGCATCGCCGCTCGGAGCTGCTGTGCTACCAGGAACTGTTTGGCGAGACCATGCTGCTGTACGCGGCGCCCGGCCATCCCTGGTTCGAGCTGGCGCAGGCCGACCTGGGCTGGGACGACCTGCGCCAGCAACCGCTGGCGGCGCTGGGCTACCACTCGCCCAACATGGAGCTGGCGCATCGGCGGCGGCTGGAACGCGCCGCCACCGCCTCGGACCAGGAGGCGGTCGCCACCTTCATCCTGTCCGGCTGCTTCGTGGGCTTTCTGCCGGACCACTACGCCGAGGCCTTCGTGCGGGCCGGCCGGATGCGCGCGATCGCGCCCGCCGTCCTGCGCTACCACTGCCGCTTCATGGCGATCAGCCGGCGGTCGCCCAAGGGCTCGCGCCTGACCCAGGCCTTCCACGAGACGCTCTACGCCAGTCATGCCAGCCACGCCGGGCGCCCGCCATGCCAAGACCCGCCCGCGCTGGGATAATCCGGCCCATGGCAAAGAAACAACGCGTGGTGGTGGGCTTGAGCGGCGGCGTCGACTCGGCTGTCAGCGCCTGGCTGCTCAAGCAGCAGGGCTACGAGGTGATCGGCATCTTCATGAAGAACTGGGAAGACGACGACGACAGCGAATACTGCTCGTCGCGCCAGGACTTCCTCGACGCGGCCAGCGTGGCCGACGTGATCGGCATCGACATGGAGCATGTCAACTTCGCGGCCGAATACAAGGACCGCGTGTTCGCCGAGTTCCTGCGCGAGTACCAGGCCGGCCGCACGCCGAACCCCGACATCCTGTGCAACGCCGAGATCAAGTTCAAGGCCTTCCTCGACCACGCGATGCGCCTGGGCGCCGACAAGATCGCGACCGGCCATTACTGCCGGGTGCGCTTCGACCAGGCCAGCGGCAGGCACCAGCTGCTCAAGGGGCTGGACCCGCTGAAGGACCAGAGCTATTTCCTGCACCGGCTGAACCAGGCCCAGCTCAGCAAGACGATGTTCCCGGTCGGCGAGCTGCCCAAGACCGAGGTGCGCCGCATCGCCGACGAGATCGGCCTGCCGAACGCGAAGAAGAAGGATTCGACCGGCATCTGCTTCATCGGCGAGCGGCCGTTCCGCGACTTCCTGAACCGCTACATCCAGAAGACACCCGGCGCGATCCGCGACGACCAGGGCCGGGTGATCGGCCAGCATGTGGGGCTGAGCTTCTACACCCTGGGCCAGCGCCAGGGCCTGGGCATAGGCGGGGTCAAGGAACAGGGATCGGCCAAGGGCGGCAGCGAACACCAACCCTGGTTCGTCGCGCGCAAGGAGGTCGCGAGCAACACGCTCTGGGTGGTACAGGGCCATGACCACCCCTGGCTGCTGTCGCCGCTGCTGCAGGCCGAGGACGCGAGCTGGGTCGCGGGCGAGCCGCCGGCACCGGGCCAGTACGGCGCCAAGACCCGCTACCGCCAGGCCGACGCGGCCTGCCTGCTGGCGCCGAACGGCGACGGCGCCTTCGCGCTCGGCTTCGAGCAGGCGCAATGGGCGGTCACGCCGGGCCAGAGCGCGGTGCTGTACGACGGCGATGTCTGCCTGGGCGGCGGCGTGATCCATTCCGCCAGCGCGACCGAGGCGCCGCTGCCCGAGCTGCCGCCCGAGCCGGTCAGGCGCAAGGCCAAGGCACGCCGGCCGCAGGGCAAGACAGCGGCCAGGCCGCAAGCCTGAAACCGACGGACTCAGTCGGCGCTGCCCGCCAGCGCCGACCTGTTTCAGGCTGTCTTGTCAGGCAGTCCGAACATGGGCATGGGATCAGCGCTGCAGCGCGACCACAGATCCCGAGCCAGAATTCGGAAATAAAAATCTACATCAAGCACTAACGGAAATTTATTTCTAAGGGAAATCCCTGCTGCAAGCTTTTCCGCCGAAGCGTATAAACGCGTTTGCACTCGAGTGCAAATTTTTTCCCCGTAAATTGCACTCGAGTGCAAAAACCGGAAACCTTCGACAGGATCGCGATGAACCAGCTGATCAACAGACGGCAAGACCGGCAGGCTGGGGGCCAGGCGCTGCAGACCGTCAGCGTCGAGCTGGGCAGAGCGGTCTGAACCCTTTTCTTCCATTCACTTCAATCGTATTCACCATGAGCCAAGCCTCGCCCCAAGTGGGTGCCTTCACCCTCGCTGTTTCATCCGAGATGGTGTTCCGCGACCTGCCCATCGTCGAGCGCGTCAAGCGCATCCACGAGCTGGGCTACCAGGTCGAGATCTGGGACTGGACCCGCCACGACATCGATGCGCTGGCCGCCACGGGCGCAAGCTTCTCGTCGATGACCGGCTACATCCGCGGCACGCTGGCCGACGACGCTGGCGCCGACGAGTTGCTGGCCACCGCCGGGCAATCCATTGCGGTCGCCCAGGCGCTTGGCGTCCCGCGCCTAAACCTGCATGGCACCGGCCTGGACGACCGTGGTCTTCCGGTCCAGCCCTGCGCGACCGTGACTGGCGCGATGTGGCTCAAGGCGCGCGACACGCTGCAGCGCATCGCCGACCTCGGTGAACGTCACGGCGTGACCTTCATGCTGGAAAACCTCAACCTGCCAGTGGACCACCCGGGCACCCCGTTCGGGCGCGCCGAGGACACGCTGGCGCTGGTATCGAGCGTCAACCGCGGCTCGCTGGGGTTGAACCTCGACCTCTACCACGCCCAGATCGGCGAAGGCAACCTGATCGAACTCTGCCAGCGCTGCCTGCCCTGGATCGCCGAGATCCAGGTCGCCGACGTGCCCGGCCGCTGCGAGCCCGGCACCGGCGAGATCAACTACCCCGGCATCGCCCGTGCACTGACCGCGATGGGCTGGCGCGGCACGGTAGGCCTGGAGGCATTCGCCTCCAGCGACAGCGAACTGGCGCTGGCCCGCTTCCGCCAGGCCTTTACCGTCTGAACCGCCCCATCAAGCAACAATTGCCACTGGAAAATCCATGAACACGAAGAAATCCCTCAAGATGGCGCTGATCGGCGCTGGTCGTATCGGCAGCTTCCACGCCGAAACCATCGCGCGTCGCCTGCACAATGCCCGCCTGGTAGCGGTCGCCGATCCAGCGCCGGGCGCGGCGCGCAAGCTCGCCGACTCGCTCGACTGCGACCTCGCTTACACCGATCCGCAACAGGTATTCGCCAACCCCGACGTGGACGCGGTGCTGATCGCAACGCCGGCGCGCTTCCATACCCCGCTGGCGGTGTCGGCCGCTAACGCCGGCAAGCATGTGTTCTGCGAAAAACCGATGGCCCTGACCATCGTCGAGGCCGAGGCGGTGATCGAAGCCGCCGCGCGCAACCAGGTCCAGCTGCAAGTCGGTTTCAACCGGCGCTGGGACCGTGCCTTTTCCGAAGGGCGCGCCGCCATCGATGCCGGCAGGATCGGAACGCCCCAGCTGCTGCGCTCGCTGACGCGCGACCCCGGCCCGTTCAACGCCGACCCGTTGAAGATCCCGAACTGGACCATCTTTTACGAAACGCTGATTCACGACTTCGACACGCTGCTCTGGCTCAACGCCGGCGCCAAGCCGGTCGAGGTCTACGCCGTCGCCGATGCCTTGGTGCGCCCGGATGCCAGGGACAGCGGCCACCTCGACACGGCCGTCGTCACGATCCGCTTCGACAACGGCGCGATCGCCGTGGCCGAAGCCAACTTCTGCGCGATGTACGGCTACGACATCCGCGGCGAGGCCTTCGGCTCCGGCGGCATGGTCACGATGGGCGACGTGAAGAAATCCAGCCTACGCCTGCTGGACAAGGACGGTGAATCCGCCGACACCTGGCGCCTGGACACCCACCACTTCGTCGAGGCCTACACCCTGCAGATCCAGCATTTTGTCGATACCGTGCTGGGCAACACCGCATTCGCGGGTCCCAGCGGCCGGGACGCCCGCTCGGCGCTGGCGATCGCGCTGGCCTGCATCGAATCGGTCAGGAGTCGGCAGCCGGTCCGCATCAGCGCCATCGCTGAGTTGTAAGCCGCGTACCAGACAATCCACCGCCATGAACCGCAGAGCCACCGCCGAAGATGTCGCCGCCGAAGCCGGCCTGTCCCGCTGGACCGTGAACCGCGCCTATGTGCCGGGCTCCAACATCTCCGAGCGCAGCCGGGAGCGCGTCCTGGCGGTGGCCGAGCGGCTGGGCTATCACCCGAACCTGCTCGCGCGCAGCCTCCACACCAAGGTCACGGGGCAGGTCGCCGTGCTCGTCGACGACTTCGCCAACCCTTACAAGCTCGCCACCTTGGAGAAGCTCGCCGCAGCGCTGCAGGCCGAGGACATGGTCGCGATGCTGGTCCATATCGGACAGCATTACGACCACGCGCGGGCATTCCTGCACGCCGACCAGCGCCAGGTCGACGCCATCGTTCTGCTAGGCACGGGTTTCCAGGATGACTCCTTGCAACAGGCGCTGCGCGTCGGCGGCCCCTCGGTGTATGTGCTGGCACGCGAGAGCACCCACCACGACATCCCGTCCATCAGTTGCGACGCCAGCGCCTCGATGGCCGAAATTGTCAAGCATCTGGTCGCGCGCGGCTATCAGCGTCCGGGCTACATGTCGGGCGCGCGTGCCTTGTCATCGGGACTGGGGCGGCAAAAGTACCATGCCAAATATTGGCACAAGCACGGGGTGCGGAAAATCCCCGAACTGGCAGCGGGCGCCTATGACTACCGCTCGGCCGAAGCAGCGCTGCGACGCTACCTGAGCGAAACGCCGGCCGGGCAACGCATCGATGTTCTGATGTGCGAAAACGATGTGCTGGCCATCGGTGCCCATGACATCGCGCAGCGCGAATTCGGTCTGCGCATCCCGGAGGATCTGGCGATCGTCGGCTACGACGGCATGGACATCGCGGGCATGCCGATGTTCGGCATCACGAGCTATGCACAACCGATGGACGACATGATCGCGACCCTGGTGGACATGCTGAAGGGCCGCACCGCCAGCCGTTCGGTGCTGCTGCCGGGCCAACTTGCGGTCCGGAAAACCACCTAGGACTCAAGCCGAAAGCGCTCCGCAGGCCTCAATCCGCATTGCCCGCCAGCGCCGCCTGCAGCATGTCGATGAAGACCCGGGTCTTGGCCGGCATCAGCTTGCGCCCCGGGAACACCGCCCAGGCGGTATGCGGCGGCAGGCACCAGTCCGGCAGCACGCGGCGCAGTTCGCCGCGCTGCAACATCGGCCGGGCGAACAGGTCGGGCACGGCCGCGATGCCGCCACCCGCGCGGGCCATGCGGATCAGCAACTCGGGCGAGTTGGCGCTGACCCGCCCCGGCGGCAAACCGGCCCAGACCTGATCGCCGCGGCGCAGCGTCCAGGGCAGCGGCTCGCCCTGCCCGCCCAGCAGCCGCACCGCCTGATGTCGCGGCAGCTCGTCGGGATGAAGCGGCTCGCCACGCTCGGCCAGGTAGTCGGGCGCGGCATAGAGGCCGTTGGAGAACACCGTCAGGCGGCGCGCGGCCAGCCAGGCGTCGTCGGGCAGCGCGCCCATGCGCACCGCGACATCGACGCCCTCGGCCAGCAGATCGACCCGGCGCGGCGACAGGTCGAGCTCGAGCGTGATGGCCGGGTGCAGCGCGACGAAGGCGGCCAGCATCTCGCCCAGGAACAGATTGGCGAAATCGCTCGGCATCGAGACCCGCAGCCGTCCGCTCGGCGCGGCCTGGCGCTGCTCGCGCAGCACCGCCACCGCCTCGACTTCGAGCGCGACCTGGCGCGCGTGTTCCAGCAACTGCTGGCCGAAGTCGGTCAGGGTCTGGCGCCGGGTGGTGCGCTGCAGCAAGCGCTCGCCAAGCAGGGTTTCGAGCCCGGCGACGCGGCGCGACACCGTCGATTTGGGCAGACCGAGCCGGTCGGCGGCGCGGCTGAAGCTGCCGAGCTCGGCCACGCGGGCAAAGATCAGCAGGTCGTTGGGTTCGATGGCGTCGGTGGATTGTTCCATTGGAGGAACAATGATATCCATCAAGGGGGATTCAAAGCCGGATCAACAACAAATAGAGTAGAGCCATTCCCTCCCCACTCAAGGAAACGACCATGAAGATCCTGCAAATCAACGCCAGTGCCCGCCGCGAAGGCGCCAACTCGACCAAGGTCGCCAACCGCGTGACCGAGCGCCTGCAAGCCGCCCACCCGGGCGCCACTGTCACGCTGCGCGACCTGGCGGCCCAGCCGGTGCCGGCACTCGACGAAGCCATGCTGGGCGCACTGTTCACCCCGGCCGAGCAGCGCAGCGCCGAGCAGGCCGCTGCCGTCGCCGGCTACGACGCGCTGATCGCCGAACTGCAGGGCCATGACGCGATCGTGCTGGGCGTGCCGATGTACAACTTCGGCGTCTCGACCCAGCTCAAGAACTGGATCGATGCCGTGGCCCGCGCCGGCGTGACCTTCCAGTACACCGCGACCGGCCCGGTCGGCCTGGTCACGGGCAAGACCGTCTATGTCGCCTGCGCGCGTGGCGGCATCTACCGCGACACCCCGAACGACAGCCAGACTCCCTACCTGAAATCGGTGCTGGGCTTCCTCGGCATGAGCGACGTGCGCTTCGTCTTCGCCGAAGGCCTGAACATGGGCCCCGAGGCGGCCGCCCAGGGCTTCGCCAATGCCGAAGCCGATCTGGAAGCCGCGCTGGCCGCCTGATCCCCCTCGATTGAACCTCAACGCGGGGCGCGTCCATCCGGGCGCCGCCCCGCCATCCGGAAAGCGCCGAGACCATGACCCCGAACGCCACTCCCCTCAGCCAGCCGCGCCGCGTCGAACGCCTGATAGTCGGCCACCCGACCTCGGACGGCGCCGGCGTCAAGCTCACCCGCGTGCTGACGCAGGACCTGCAGCGCCGGCTCGACCCTTTCCTGATGCTCGACGCCTTCGGCAGCGAGAACCCGGACGACTACATCGCCGGCTTCCCGAATCACCCGCACCGCGGCTTCGAGACCGTGACCTACATGATCGCCGGGCGCATGCTGCACCGCGACAGCGCGGGCCACGAGGGCCTGCTGCAGAACGGCGACGTGCAGTGGATGACGGCCGGCAGCGGCCTGATCCACTCCGAGATTCCGCAGCAGGAAGAAGGGGTGATGGAAGGCTTCCAGCTCTGGCTCAACCTGCCGGCGCGCGACAAGATGAATCCGCCCTGGTACCGCGACATCGCGCAGGCCGAGCTGCCCCGGTTCACCACGGCCGAGGGCGTGGCAGTCACGGTGATCGCGGGCGAGAGCCATGGCGTGAGCGGCGCGGTGACGCGCGAGGCGACCGCGCCGACCTATCTGGACCTGCACCTGCCGGCCGGCACCCGCTTCGAGCAGGCCTTGCCGGCCGACCACAACGCCTTCGTCTATGTTTACCGTGGCGCGGTCAGCCTGGGCGGCCAGGCCGTGCCGGTGCAGCGCATGGCGATCCTGGCCAACGAGCCGGGCGCCGACGGCGTACGGATCGAGGCCGGCGAGGATGCCCGGGTGCTGCTGATCGCGGGCCGGCCGCTGGGCGAGCCGATCGCGCAGTACGGCCCCTTCGTCATGAACAGCGAGGCCGAGATCTACCAGGCGATCCAGGACTTCCGCGCCGGCAAGCTGGGCTGAGGCCCGGCGGATCAGGCTTCAGAACGGCACGTCGTCGTCCATGTCCTCGAAACCGCTGTGGGTCGGCGCCGCAGCAGCGGGGGCGGGTGCCGGACGCGGCGCGGGAGCGGGGCGCGGCGCCATGGCCGGACGAGCCGGCGCGGCGGCGCGCGGCGCATAGGTCGGGCGCTCGCCGCCGCCCTCTTCCATGCCACCCCGGTCACCGCTGCCCATGCCCTCGCGGCTGCCGAGCAGCTGCAGCTCGGTCGCGATGATGTCGACCGTGTTGCGCTCGACGCCGGACTGATCGGTGTACTTGCCGTACTTCAGCCGGCCCTCGACGTAGATCGGGCGGCCCTTCTTGACGTATTCGCCGGCGATCTCGGCCAGACGGTCGAAGAACTGGACGCGGTGCCACTGGGTGTCCTCGACCATCTCGCCGCTGTTGCGGTCCTTGCGCCGGCTCGAGGTCGCGAGCGTGACGTTGGCGACCGCCGCGCCCGAGGGCAGATAGCGGATTTCGGCGTCGCGGCCGACGTTGCCGACCAGGATGACTTTGTTGACGGATGCCATGGATGGGACCTCTCTAAGCTGTGTTCAGGGCTGGGATTGTGCAGCATTTGAAATGGCGACGACAGACTCCGAGTCATCTCCGGCAGTCAGATCTGCCTCTCGATCAACAGCGAGAAAGGTGGCCGCCGGCCCCATCAGTCCCCGGCCACCGCCGGGGCAAACTCAGCGCAACCAGCCCTTGATGCGCACCGCCAGCACATCGCGGCTGATGCCATAACGATCGTGCAGGGTCGGCAAGGCCCCCGCATCCAGGAACTCGTCCGGCAGACCCGCCATCTGGAACCCGGCCGGCTGCACCTTGTGGCGCAGCAGCGCCGAGGCCACGGATTCGCCCAGGCCGCCAATCACCGAATGGTTTTCCGCCACCACCACCAGACGGTGCTTGTAGCGCACGGCGGCCACGATCGCCTGCTCGTCGAGCGGCTTGATCGTCGGGCAATGGAGCACGGCCACACCGATGTTGTCCTGTTCCAGCAACTTGGCCACCTCCAGCGCACGCATGGTCATGATGCCGCTGGAAATCATCAGCACATCGCGGCCCTCGCGCAGCATCTTGGCCTTGCCGAGCTCGAACTTGTAGTCGTATTCGTCCAGAACCAGGGGCACGCTGCCACGGAGCAGGCGCATGTACACCGGTCCCTGGTGGGCGGCGATTTGCGGCACGGCCTGCTCCGTGTCGAGCGCATCGCAAGGATCGATGATCGTCAGGCCCGGGATGCCACGCATCATGGCCAGATCCTCGGTCGCCTGGTGACTGGGACCGTAGCCCGTGGTCAGGCCGGGCAATGCGCAGCAGATCTTGACGTTCAGGTTCTCCTCGGCGATGACCTGATGGATGAAGTCGTAGGCGCGGCGGGTTCCGAACACGGCGTAGGTGGTGGCGAAGGGAATCAAGCCCTCCTTGGCCATGCCACCGGCCGCGCCCATCAGCAGCTGCTCCGCCATGCCCATTTGGTAGAAACGTTGCGGATAAGCCTGGGCAAAGAGATGCAGATCCGTGTATTTCGCCAGATCGGCGGTCATGCCCACGATTTCGGGGCGATTGGCCGCCAGCTCGACCAGGGCCTTGCCAAAGGGCGCGGCCTTGACACGTTGCCCTTCCGAAGCAATCGAGGCAATCATGGCCGACGTGGTCAGACGGGGTTTTTTCTCAGTCGCAGCATTCATGATTAGGCTCCTCAAGATTGGGATGCATCGAGCAGATCGATCGCTTGTTTCCACTCCGGTGGATCGACCCGGATGAAGTGGTTCTTCTCGCGGCTTTCGAGGAAAGGAACCCCCTTGCCCATCAAGGTGTCAAACAAGATCACGCGCGGCCTGGGCTCTTGCAGGCCACGCGCGAGGTCGAACGCCCGCAGGA
>JBDLVJ010000250.1:0-4350 GCA_039804875.1 Pseudomonadota bacterium
CGCAGGGGGTTCGGTGAGACACCGCCTCCTCCCCGTCACAGTTATTTAGGAGCTTACTGTGGCTGAATTCAAAGACTACGTTATTGCTGATCTTTCCCTTGCCGACTGGGGCCGCAAGGAAATCCGCATCGCCGAAACCGAGATGCCCGGCCTGATGGCGATCCGCGAGGAATTCGCCGCCCAACAGCCGCTCAAGGGCGCGCGCATCACCGGCTCGCTGCACATGACGATCCAGACCGCCGTGCTGATCGAGACGCTGCAGGCGCTCGGCGCCCAGGTGCGCTGGGCCTCGTGCAACATCTTCTCGACCCAGGACCATGCCGCCGCCGCGATCGCCGCCGCCGGCACTCCGGTGTTCGCCGTCAAGGGCGAGACCCTGGTCGACTACTGGGACTACACGCATCGCATCTTCGACTTCGGCGCCGCCGGCACCGAGGGCGAGGGCCCGAACATGATCCTCGACGATGGTGGCGACGCCACCCTGCTGATGCACCTGGGCAAGCAGGCCGAGAGGGACGCCTCCGTGCTGGCCAACCCGGGCAGCGAGGAGGAGCGCATCCTGTTCGCCGCCATCAAGGCCAAGCTGGCCGTTGACGGCAGCTGGTACAGCCGCAAGAGCGCCCAGATCATCGGCGTGACCGAGGAAACCACCACCGGCGTGCACCGCCTGAAGGAAATGTCGGCCAAGGGCACGCTGATGTTCCGCGCCATCAACGTCAACGACTCGGTGACCAAGTCCAAGTTCGACAACCTGTACGGTTGCCGCGAGTCGCTGGTCGACGGCATCAAGCGCGCGACCGACGTGATGATCGCCGGCAAGGTGGCCGTGGTGGCTGGCTACGGCGACGTGGGCAAGGGCTCGGCCCAGGCGCTGCGCGCGCTGAGCGCCCAGGTCTGGGTGACCGAGATCGACCCGATCAACGCGCTGCAGGCCGCGATGGAAGGCTACAAGGTCGTGACCATGGAATGGGCCGCCGACAAGGCCGACATCTTCGTGACCACCACCGGCAACCGCGATGTCATCACCTTCGAGCACATGGCGGCGATGAAGGACCAGGCCATCGTCTGCAACATTGGCCACTTCGATAACGAAATCCAGGTCGCCCGGCTCGAGGAAAACTGCCAGTGGGACGAGATCAAGCCCCAGGTCGATCACGTGATCTTCCCGGATGGCAAGCGCATCATCCTGCTGGCCAAGGGCCGCCTGGTCAACCTGGGCTGCGGCACCGGCCACCCGAGCTTCGTGATGAGCTCGTCGTTCGCCAACCAGACCATCGCCCAGATCGAGCTGTTCTGCCATGCCGAAGGCTACGATGTCGGCAAGGTCTACGTGCTGCCCAAGCACCTGGACGAGAAGGTCGCCCGTCTGCACCTGAAGAAGGTCGGCGCCATGCTGTCCGAGCTCAGCGACGAGCAGGCCGCCTACATCGGCGTGCCCAAGCAGGGCCCGTACAAACCCGACAGCTACCGCTACTGAGACGGTGCGCGCCGATCAGTTGCTCGTCGAGCGGGGTTTAGCCGCCTCGCGTTCGCAGGCCCAGCGCCTGATCGCGGCCGGACTGCGCTGGCGCCTGGGCGCCGGCGCCTGGAAGACCGTGGCCAAGAACGGCGACGAGATCTCCGAGGCGGCCGAGCTGCAGCTGACCGATGCCGCCGAGTCGCGCTATGTCTCGCGTGGCGGGCTCAAGCTCGAAGGCGCGCTTCAGCGCACCGGACAGCCGGTCGCGGGCCTGCGCTGCCTCGATGTCGGCCAGAGCACCGGCGGTTTCACCGACTGCCTGCTGCAGCAGGGCGCGGCGCGGGTGGTCGGGGTCGATGTCGGCCACGGCCAGCTCAACGCGCGGCTGCGTGCCGATCCGCGCGTGCTCTGCGTCGAGAAGCTCAACGCGCGCGAACTCAGTGTCCAGGCGCTGGTCGCGGCCGGCGACGAGCCGGCGGCGCCGCCCTTCGATCTGGTCGTGGGTGACCTGTCCTTCATCTCGCAGACCCTGGTCTGGCCGGCCCTGCGGGCCTTGCTGGCGCCGCAGGGCCATCTGCTGATGCTGGTCAAGCCGCAGTTCGAATTGCAGCCCGAGCAGATCGGCAAGGGCGGCCTGGTGCGCGACCCGGCCAGCTACGCCCTGGTCGAGGCGCGCATGCGCCACGCCTGCGCGGCATTGGGCTGGCGCTGGCTCGATTACTTTGAAAGTCCGATCACCGGCGGTGACGGCAACCGGGAGTTTTTTGTATGGGCCTGCCCCTGAGTTTTGAATTCTTTCCGCCCAAGACGCCCGAGGGCGCGGCCAAGCTGCGCATCGTGCGTCAGCAGCTCTACGGCGCCAAGCCCGAGTTCTGCTCGGTGACCTATGGCGCTGGCGCCTCGACGCAGGAGGGCACCTTCGCCGCCGTCGGCGAGATCCTGGCTGAGGGTGTCGATGCGGCCTCGCATTTCTCCTGCATCGGCGCGACCAAGGCCTCGGTGCGCGAGCAGCTGGTCCAGCTCAAGGCCATGGGCGTCAAGCGCCTGGTGGCGCTGCGCGGCGATCTGCCGAGCGGCTATGGCATGAGCGGCGAATTCCAGTATGCGAGCGATCTGGTCGCCTTCATCCGCGCCGAGACCGGCGACGACTTCCACCTCGAGGTCGCGGCCTATCCCGAGATCCATCCCCAGGCCAAGTCGGCCGAGTCCGATCTGCAGGCCTATGCGACCAAGGTCAAGGCCGGCGCCGATTCGGCCATCACGCAGTATTTCTACAACAGCGACGCCTATTTCCGCTTCGTCGACGACACGCACAAGCTCGGCGCCGAGGTGCCGGTGGTGCCGGGCATCATGCCGATCACGAGCTCGGCCCAGCTGCTGCGCTTCTCGGATGCCTGCGGTGCCGAGATCCCGCGCTGGATCCGGCTGCGCCTGCAGGGCTATGGCGACGATGTCGAATCGATCAGGGCCTTCGGCCTTGATGTCGTGACCGATCTGTGCGATCGGTTGCGCAGCGCCGGCGTGCCGGGCCTGCACTTCTACACCATGAACCAGAGCGCGGCCGTGCTGCAAATCCTGCGCCGGCTGGACTTGGGTTAAATTCGCCCGGGTGTTCCCGACGCCTGGAGATCGCCTTTGCGCAGACTGTCACATTTTTTCCTGCTGCTGGCCGACCGGCTGATGCGCCCCCTGGGCGGGTCGGCGCGTCGGCGCGCGCAAGCGGCGGCCTGGTTGCTGGTGCTGGGGCTGGCGCCACTGCACGCGGCCGAGACCGTCCCGGCCGCTCCGGCATCGGCCACCCCTTCGCCAGCGGTAACGGCAGCAGGAACCGCTGCGCCCACGGCTTCGACCCATCCGCTGGCGCCCGCCGACCTGCTGCGCCAGGCCAAGGGCGTGGTGCAGGATTCGCTGCATGTCGGCGTGGACTGGCTGGCCGGCGCCAAGTCCGAGCCCCTGGTGCTCGAACAGGGTACCGCCTCCTACCTGGCCAACATGCTGCATGGCCGCAAGACCGCCAGCGGCGAACGCTATGACATGAACGAGCTGACCGCCGCGCACAAGACCCTGCCCTTCGGCACCCGCGTCATCGTGCGCAGCCTGCAGACCGGGCGCGAGGTCGCGGTCCGCATCGTCGACCGGGGTCCCCACCTCAAGAACCGCATCATCGACCTGAGCCATGCGGCGGCGGCGGCGCTCGGCATCAAGGGCCACGGCATCTCCGAGGTGCAGCTGGTGCAGCAGACGCCGGCCAAGTCGGCCACGCCGGCCTCGGGCGAGGCCGGCCGCACGCCCGGACCTCAGTAGTTGCCGCTCTCGACCGTCCAGCCGGAGCCGATCGGGTCCTTCAGCGCCTCGGTCACGAAGGGCAGCGCCTCGCGCAGCTGGGCCGCCAGCGTGAAGGGCGGATTGATCACATGCATGCCGCTGGCGCGCATGGCGGTATGGGCGCGACCCTGGGCCACCTGGGCGCTGGTGCCCTCGGTCGGCGTCAGGCCCACGTTCAGCTCCGCCTGCACCCAGCTGCGCTGCAGGCGCTGGCTCATGGCCTTGAGCTTGCGCGCCAGCGAGTGCGCCTCGGGGCGGCCGATCACCGGATACCAGACCGCGTAGCTGCCGGTCGGGAAGCGTTGCAGCGCCTCCTCCAGGCAGTCGATCACGGCCGCGTAGTCGGTCTTGAGCTCGTAGCTCGGATCGATCAGCACCAGACCGCGCCGGGTCGGCGTCGGCAGCAGCGATCTGAGGCCCTCGAAGCCGTTGCGGCGCAGCACTTCGATCTGCTTGCCGCGCCCGAGCTCGGCCACCTGGTTGTCGAGCAGGCGCGAGTCGGTCGGATGGACCTCGAACAGCTTGAGCTTGTCCTGCGGGCGCAGCAGCGCCTGGCTGATCCAGGG
>JBDLVJ010000251.1:0-6539 GCA_039804875.1 Pseudomonadota bacterium
GGGCGAAAGCCCCAGCCTCAGGCCCGCAGCAGGTCAAACAGCGTGCGCGCCACCACCTGCGTGGCGCGGCGCAGGTCTTCCAGCACCAGGTGCTCATCAGCCCGCTTGGCATTGCTTTCCAGCACCGTGCGCGGGCCGGCGCCGTAGATCACCGCGGCCACGCCATGCGCGCCGTACAGCCGCACGTCGGTGTACAGCGGCGTGCCCGAGGTGGGGATGGGCTCGCCGAACACCGCCTCGCCATGTTTCTGCAGGGCGCTGACCAAGGGTGCGTTGGCCGGGTTGGCCTTCAGTGAATCGGCCCGCAGCAGGCGCCTGATCTCGACCGTGATGCCGGGCTGGCGCGCCGCCGCCTCGGCGATCACGCGCCGGATCTCGGCCTCGACCTCGGCCGGGTTTTCCTCCGGGATCATGCGCCGGTCGAGCTTGAGCACCACCTTGCCCGGCACCACGTTGGTGTTGGTGCCGCCCTCGATCCGGCCGACGTTGAGGTAGGGGTGCTCGATGCCTTCGACGCCCGAGGTGATGCTCTGGTAATGCTGGTTCTGTGCGTAGAGTGCGTTGAGGATCTGGACCGCGCCTTGCAGCGCGTCGATGCCGGTGTCGGGAATCGCGGCATGCGCCATCTGCCCATGCACGGTGACTTCGAGCTGCAGGCAGCCGTTGTGCGCGGTCACCACCTGGTAGCTGAAGCCGGCCGCCAGTAGCAGGTCGGGCTGGGTCAGCTGCTGGCGCAGCAGCCAGCCGGGGCCGAGCTCGCCGCCGAATTCCTCGTCGTAGGTGAACAGCAGCTCGACCCCGCCCTTGAGTGTCAGGCCCAGCGACTGGCTGACGGCCTCGAGCGCGCGCAGCGCGAAGGTGTAGCTGGCGAAGTCGCTCTTGCTGACCGCCGCCGCGCGGCCGTAGAGCTTGCCGTCGACCACCTCGCCGCCATAGGGGTCGTGGCTCCACCCCTCGCCCGGCGGCACCACGTCGCCGTGGGCGTTGAGCGCGATGACCGGGCCGCCCGCGCCGTAGCGCCGGCGCACGATCAGGTTGGTCAGCGACTCCAACCCGTAGTCATGCACCTGTTGCGCCGGCACCGGATGCTGCTCGGCTTCGAGGCCGAAGCCGGCCAGCAGCTCGGCGGTGCGCTCGGCGTGTGGCGCGTTGTTGCCTGGCGGCGTGTCGGTCGGCACGCGCACCAGCTGCTGCAGGAAACCGACTTCCTGCTCGAAATGGGTGTCGATCCAGCCGTCCAGCGCGGCGTACAGGGCGGGGGAGAGGGTCGGGGTCATGCGGTTTCCTTGGCGGTGAGTTCGAGCAGCTGCTGGAAGGCGAACACGGCCAGTTCGGCGTCGTCGCAGCTGGTGGATTCGAGCGGGTTGTGGCTGATGCCGGCGTTGAGTCCGCGCACGAACAGCATCGCCTGCGGCAGCAGGTCGTGCAGCTTCATCGCGTCATGGCCGGCACCACTCGGCAGGCGCAGCAGCGGCAGGCCCAGTGCCTGCACCGCCTGCTCCCAGCGCGCCTGCCAGACCGGGGCTGATGGCGCGGCGGCGGCGCACAGGGTTTCCCGGATATCGTGGCTCAGGCCGCGTCGCTCGCAGATGCGCCGCAGCTCGGCCAGCGTGTCGGCGGCGCAGGCGTCGCGCACCGCGTCGGTGGTGGCGCGGATGTCGAGGCTGAAGCGGCAGCGGCCCGGCACCACGTTGACCGACCCGTTGGGCACCTCGAGCAGGCCGATGGTGCCGACCAGATCGGGCACCTGTGCCGCGCGCTGCTCGAGGAACAGCAGCAGCTCGGCCGTGGCGGTGGCGGCGTCGCGGCGCAGCGCCATTGGCGTGGTGCCGGCATGGCTGGCCTGGCCGGTGATCTGGCCCAGGTAGCGCCGGCTGCCGTTGATCGAGCTCACTATGCCCAGCGGCAGGTCCAGGCCGTTGAGCACCGGACCCTGCTCGACATGGACCTCGACGAAGCCCAGGTACTGCGCCGGGTCGCGCGCCAGCGCCGCGATCGCTTCCAGGGTCGCGGGCAGGCCGGCTTGCACCATCGCATCGCGCATGGTGATGCCGTCGCCATCGGCATGCTCCAGCCAGGCCGGATCGAACTGGCCGGTCAGCGCGCCCGAGCCGAGGAAGGTGGCCGGGTAGCGCTGGCCTTCCTCCTCGGCGAAGGCCACCACCTCGATGCCGAACGGCAGGCGCCGGCCTTGGGCGTTCAGCTCGCGCACGCAGGCCATCGGCACGAAGATCCCGAGCCGGCCGTCGTAGCGCCCGCCGTTGCGCACCGTGTCGTAGTGGCTGCCGGTCAGCAGGCGCGGCGCGGCGCGGTCGCTACCGTGGTAGACGCCCACCACGTTGCCGACCGCGTCGATGCCGACCTGGTCGAAGCCGCACTCTGTCTCCATCCAGTGCGCGATCTGCGCCGCGCAGGCGCGGTGCGCCGGGCTTAGGTAGGTCACGGTCAGCGCGTCGTCCTGCTCGCTGTGCCGGGCCAGCTGTTCGCACCAGTCCCAGACCCGTTGGCCGAGCACGGGCTCGAAGCCGAACTTCTCGTTCAGGCGGATCTCGGCGATGCGGTGGATGTTGCGCAGCGCTTCGGCGCGCTCGAACTCCGGATGATTGAGCAGCCGGCGCGCGAAGGTCGCGATGATCTCCGCCTTGCCCAGCCCCTGGCCGCGTGGCCCGCGCACCGCCAGGATGAAGGGAAAGCCGAACTTGGCGTGGTAGTCTGCGTTGAGCTGCTGCAGGGTGGCGAACTCCTCGGGCGTACAGTCGGTCAGGCCGGCCTTGCCCTGCTCGTGGCTCGATTCGGCGGTCAGGCGGCGGGCTATCATGGCCTTGCCGGCCAGCTCGGGGTGGGCGCGGATCAGGCCGAGCTGGGCTTCCAGGTCGGACTCGCGCACCACCTCGACCAGCGCGCGCTTGAGCGCGGCCAGGCTGACGAAGGGGCGCCGAGCCGCGGCGCGCTCGGCGATCCAGGGCGAATGCTCGTAGGTGCCGGCCAGCAGCGCGCTGAATTGCGCCACGCTGGCGGCGTTGAGCGGTTCCAGGCTCAGGATGGATGGAGGGGTCATGGCGTCATTCCCAGACGAAGGCGGTGGCGTGGTCGAACGGATGGGTCGCCTTCCAGTGGCGCGCGATGTCGATGCGCCGCGTCACCCAAACCCGGTCGTGCTGCTCGACATGGTCGAGGAAGCGCTGCAGTGCGCGCATGCGGCCCGGACGGCCCAGCAGGCGGCAGTGCATGCCGATGCTCATCATGGCCGGGCGCTCGTCACCCTCGGCGTAATGGACATCGAAGGCGTCCTTCAGGTATTCGAAGAACTCGTCGCCGTGGCTGTAGCCCTGCGGCAGCGCGAAGCGCATGTCGTTGCAGTCCAGCGTGTAGGGCACGACCAGATGCGGCGCCAGCGCGCCATCGGTCTTCCTGACCTGCAGCCAGAACGGCAGGTCGTCGCCGTAGTAGTCGCTGTCGTATTCGATGCCGCCATGGTCGGCGACCAGGCGGCGCGTGTGCGGGCTGTCGCGCCCGGTGTACCAGCCGGCGCCATGCACGGTGCCGGGCTGGCCCAGGCGCTGGCCGGTCAGGCGCTCGATGCTGGCCAGTCCGCGCTGCAGGTGCTCGCGCTCGGTGGCCTTGTCGACGTTCTGGTAGTGAATCCAGCGCCAGCCGTGGCAGGCGATCTCGTGGCCGAGCTCGACGAAGGCCTGGGTCGCCTCGGGGCAGCGCTCGAGCGCCATGCCGACGCCGAACACGGTCAGCGGCAGGCCGCGCCGCTCGAACTCGCGCAGCAGGCGCCAGACCCCCACGCGCGAGCCGTACTCGTAGATGCCCTCCATGCTCAGGTGGCGCGCCGGGTAGGCGGCCGGGTTGAACAGCTCGGACAGGAACTGCTCGCTGCCGGCGTCGCCGTGCAGCACCGAGTTCTCGCCGCCTTCCTCGTAGTTCAGCACGAACTGGAGCGCGACGCGCGCGCGCCCGGGCCAGTGGGCAGCGGGGGGATTGCGGCCGTAGCCGCGCAGGTCGCGCGGGTAGGGTGTCAAGTGGGGCAGGGAGGGTTTCATGGTCGTGGGCGGGGGGCGGTTAAGGGAAGGGGGTCAGGTCAGTGGCCGCAGCACGTCGGCGAGGTCGGGGCTCTTGGGGTCGAGTCGCAGATTGCGCTCCACGCTGGCGATGTGCTGCTCCATCAGCCGCACGGCGGCGCGGGCATCGCGCTTTTCCAGCGCATCGACCAGCCGCACATGGTCGTCCTGCGAGTGCTGGGCCGAGTGTGAGGACTGGTACATCAGCGAGATCAGCGAGGAGCGGCTCAGCAAGTCGGCCAGCAGGTCGGCCAGCACCTCGTTGCCCAGCATGCGCGCCAGCACCATGTGGAAGTCGGCCAGCAGCCGGGTGCGGCCCGGCACGTCGACCCGCGCCACCGCCTCGCGTTCCTGCTGCAGGTGGGCCCGCAGGCTGGCGATCTGCGGCTCGGTGACGCAGGCGCAGAGCTGGCGCAGCATCGCGCTCTCGAGCATCAGCCGGACCTGGAACACCTGGCGTGCCTCCTCGATGCTGGGCGTGGCCACGAAGGCGCCGCGCGCCGGCTCCAGCGTCACCAGGTGGTCGCGCGAGAGCTGATTCAGCGCCTGCCGCACCAGGGTGCGCGACACTTGGAAGATGTCGGCGATCTTCTGTTCCGCCAGCTTGGTGCCCGGCATCAGGCGCCGCTCGACGATCGCGGTCGTGATGGCCTCGACGATCCTTTGCGTGGCGCCGGGCACGGCATCGCCGGCACTGGCCGCGGCGCCCGGCCGGGGCTCGCGCAGGGAATCGGTGGACGGCAGCGGCTGGATTTTCTGTCTCTTCGGGGGCATGGTTATTGCTTGATTGGTTGCGGCAAATGTGCACCAGACTGTATACAGTCATTTTGTAAACATGCAAGAACCGGACCCGGCCGGTCCACCCCCGAAGAAAGGAAATCCGATGGGACATCTCAGCACCCACGTGCTCGACACGATGAATGGCTGCCCCGCCGCCGGCATGCAGGTCACGCTGCAGCGGCTGCAGGCCGAGGGCCACGTCACGCTGCAGGCCTTCGCGCTCAATGCCGACGGTCGCCCGCCGCAGGGGCCCCTGCTCGACGCCGCCACGCTGGCCGTCGGGCGCTACCGCCTGCTGTTCGAGGTCGGTGCCTATTTCCGCGCCCGTGGCGTCGCGCTGCCCGAGCCGGCCTTCCTCGACCGCGTGCCGGTCGAGTTCGGCGTCGCCGATGCGGCGGCCCACTACCATGTGCCGCTGCTGGTCAGTCCCTGGTCCTATTCCACCTACCGTGGTTCCTGAAGCGAGGTCCCGATGGATTCCTACCTGTTCGACTGGGTCAACCTGCTGCTGCGCTGGGCCCATGTCATCACCGCGGTGGCCTGGATCGGCGCCTCCTTCTATTTCGTCATGCTCGACAACAGCCTGTCGCCGCCCGCGCACGCCGACCTCAAGGCCAAGGGCGTGGACGGCGAGCTGTGGGCGGTACACGGCGGCGGCTTCTACCATTCCAACAAGTACATGCTGGCGCCCAACTGGCTGCCGCTGCCGCAGAACCTGCACTGGTCCTACTGGGAAAGCTACTCGACCTGGCTGACCGGCTTCGGGCTGTTCACCTCGCTCTACCTGTTCAACGCCGGCAGCTTCCTGATCGACAAGAGCGTCTACGACTGGCCGCCCGCGCTGGCGATCATGGCCGCGCTCGGTTTCCTGGCGGCGTTCTGGCTGCTCTATGACGCCATCTGCCGTAGCCTGGGGCGCGGCAGGCGCGGCGACCTGATCGTCGGCGCCGGCGTGCTGGGCCTGGTGACCTTGGCCGCCTGGCTGGCCTGCCAGCTGTTCGCGGGCCGGGCCGCCTTCTTGCTGGTCGGTGCCATGCTGGCGACCGCGATGAGCGCCAATGTCTTCTTCCTGATCATTCCGGGCCAGCGCCAGGTGGTCGCGGCGCTGCGCGCCGGCCTGCCGCCCGATCCGGTCCACGGCCGGCGCGGCAAGCAGCGCAGCGTGCACAACACCTATTTCACGCTGCCGGTGCTGATCGCGATGCTGTCCAACCACTACGGCTGGCTCTACCAGGCGCCGCACAACTGGCTGGTGCTGGTGCTGTTCATGCTGGCCGGCGCGCTGATCCGCCACAGCTTCGTTGCCCGCCACAAGCAGCTCGCGCAGGGCAAGCCGGTGTCCTGGGCCCACGCCATCGCCGGCACGCTGGTCCTGCTCGCGCTGGCCGTGTGGCTCGCGCCGAAGCCGCCCGCCACCGCCGGGCAGCCCGCTGCTGCGGTCACCTTCGCACAGGTCCAGGCGATCGTCGACCAGCGCTGCGTGCTCTGCCACAACGCGCAGGTGCAGAACAAGGCCATCGCGCTGCACAGCCCGGCCCTGGTCCGGCAGCACGCCCAGGCGGTCTACCAGCAGGCGGTGGTGCTCAAGCTGATGCCGCTGAACAACGCCACCCAGATCACCGACGAGGAGCGAGCGCTGATCAAGCGCTGGCACGAGGCAGGCGCGAGCCTGGACTGAAACCCCGTGGGCGG
>JBDLVJ010000252.1:0-4588 GCA_039804875.1 Pseudomonadota bacterium
ATCGATTCAGGCGGGTCGCCGCGCCCGTTCGGCTTGCCATGCCGCTCGCGTCACGCTACGCTCTAGCCGCCAATGTCCTGTTCTTTATCGAATTACATATTTGGTAGTCGGGGATATGAAAATGAATATCCCTAAAAAACAAATCATTCATTTCAATTGATTGGGAGGAAACCGTCATGGCCGAGAACAAGAAACCCAAACCCGACACCGACAACGCCAGCGCCACCCTGGATGTCGGGAACGCGAGCGGCAGCGCCGATGTCGGCAACGCCAGCGGAACCGCCAACGTCCCGCCAGCCCCCGATGACGACCCCCTGAGCGACGCCAACCTCGACGACATGCACAACACCGGCACCACCTGGGGGCGCTACCGAAACCGGCGTTGAGCGCCCGCCAGGCCTCGGCGCGCGGCCGCCCTGGCCCGAACGCGGTCACGCCCCCGCTGCGACAATACCGGTCTTGTCTTTTTCCGCTGCTGCCATGACCCAAGACCTGCCCCAGACCCTGTCCGACTGGCTCGCCCATTGCGAGCGCATTCATCCCAAGACCATCGATATGGGGCTGGACCGGGTGCGCCAGGTGGCACGGCGTCTCAACCAGGGTCGCGGCCTGCAGCCGGCCTGTCCGGTCATCCTCGTCGGTGGCACCAACGGCAAGGGTTCGACCTGCGCGCTGCTCGAGACCATCTACAGCCAAGCGGGTTACCGGACCGGCCTCTACACCTCGCCGCACCTGGTGCGTTTCGAGGAGCGCTGTCGCATCGAGGGCCAGATCGTCGCGGCCGACGCGCTGCTGCCGGCCTTTGCCGAGGTCGAGCTCGCGCGGCGTGGTCATGGCGCCGACCAGCCCGAGATCAGCCTGAGCTATTTCGAGTTCACCACGCTGGCGATCGTGCTGACGCTGACGCGCGCGCGGCTTGACCTCGTGATCCTCGAGGTGGGCCTGGGCGGCAGGCTCGACGCGGTCAACATCGTCGAGCCGGCCTGTTCCATCATCACCAGCATCGATGTCGACCATGTCGAGTTCCTCGGCACGGACCGCGAGGCCATCGGCTACGAGAAGGCCGGCATCATGCGCACCGGCCGTCCGGTCATCGTGAGCGATCCGGTGCCGCCGCAAAGCGTGCTCGATCGCGCGCTCGAGATCGGCGCCGACCTGCACCGCGCGGGACGCGACTTCCACTGCGGTGGCGACCAGCAGCAGTGGAACTGGGCCGGGCGCAGCCGGCGTTACGCGGGGCTGGCCTACCCGGCGCTGCGTGGCGCCAACCAGCTTGTCAACGCCGCTGGCGTGCTGGCGGCGGTCGAGGCGCTGCATCCCGTGCTGCCGGTCACGGCGCAGGCGGTGCGCAACGGCCTGGCCCTGGTCGAGCTGCCGGGCCGCTTTCAGATCGTGCCGGGCCAGCCGGCGCTGGTGCTCGATGTCGCGCACAATCCGCACTCGGTCGCCGCGCTGACCGAAAACCTTGACGCGATGGGCTACTACCCGACCACGCACGCGGTCTTCGGTGCCATGGCTGACAAGGACCTGCTGCCGATGTTCCAGCGCATCCAGCCGCTGATCGACCGCTGGTATTTCTGCGACCTGCCGCTGCCGCGCGCCGCGAGCGCGGCCGACCTGGCCGCGATCTGGCGCGGCAGCCATCCGCGCCCCGGCGCCAGCTCCAGCCTGCACCCCGGCCCCCAGGCGGCGCTGGACGCGGCCGTTGCGGCGGCCGACCCGGCTGATAGAATTGTCGTCTTTGGTTCTTTCTTCACCGTGGGCGGCGTGCTGCAAAACGGCCTCCCGAGGCTGGATGCCAAGCACCTCCCGGGCTGATCCAGCCGCCGGCCTCCGGTCCGACACGGCCCCTCCAATCACAGCACTGGCGAATGTTTAACTTCCGATTCGGCGGCCAAGGCGGCTCCAGCCCGACGCAGCCTCCCACGATCGAAACCGTGCGCCGTCGCGCCCGGCACCGCTTGCTGGGTGCCACCGTGCTGGTGCTGGCCGGCGTGATCGGTTTTCCGCTGCTGTTCGAGTCGCAGCCGCGCCCGGTGCCGGTTGACTTCGAGATCGACATTCCCTCGCGTCAGGTCGCCAAGTCCCAGGCGGGGGCCGGCGATGCCGCGTCGGCGTCCGGCGTGCGTATCGAGGGCCTGGACGAGTCCGAGGAGTTCGTGCCCACCACCGCGCCAGTCGCGCCGCTTGCCGTGGCCGCCTCGGTGGCCGCGATGGCCGCTGTCGCCCATACTGCGCAAGCCCCGCAAGCCCCGCAAGCCCCGCAAGCCCCGCAAGCTCAGCTGGTTGCCAAGTCGCCCGCCGGGCCTGCGGCGCTGATGCCTCCGGCGCCCTTGCACCCTGTCGTCAAGCCGGCCCAGCCAGCAGCGCCCGTCGCCCAGGCCTTGCCGGTCGCCAAGCCCAAATCCCAGCACCAGCCCGTGGTCGAGCCGCCAGCCAGGAAGCCCGTCGAGCCCAAGCCGCAGCCTGCTCCGGTCGCCAAGTCCCAGCCCGTGGTCGAGCCGCCGGTCAAGAAATCCGTGGAGCCCAAGCCGCAGCCCGCTCCGGTCGCCAAGTCCCAGCCAGTGGTCGAGTCGCCGGTCAAGAAATCCGTGGAGCCCAAGCCGCAGCCTGCTCCGGTCGCCAAGTCCCAGCCCGTGGTCGAGTCGCCGGTCAAGAAATCCGTGGAGCCCAAGTCGGCGGACAAACCCGCCGACAAGCCGGCCAAGTCGGCCGGTGAGTCGGCCCGCGCGCAGGCCCTGCTCGACGGTAAGTCCGCGTCCACTTCGCCGGCCGACCCGGACAAGGCGACGGCCAAGCCGCGCCACATCGTGCAGGTCGGTGCCTTCGTCGATCCCAATCTGGCGCAGGAAGCGCGCATGAAGCTCGAGCGCTCCGGCCTGACCAGCTACACCCAGATCAGCAACACCCCTGACGGCCCGCGCACCCGCGTGCGCCTGGGACCTTTCCTGACCCGCGCCGAGGCCGACAAGGCCGCGGCCAAGGCCAAGGCGCTGGGGCTGTCTGCCGCCATTCTCGCGCTTTGATGGCGGCGGTTGACCTCATCCTGCTGTTCCTGCTGCTGGCTTCCGTCTTGCTGGGGCTTTGGCGTGGCCTGGTCTACGAGCTGCTCTCGATCGCGGGCTGGGTCGCCGCCTTCCTGCTGGCACAGACCTTCGCAGCCTGGGCTGGCGAGCGCCTGCCCCTGAAGAATTTCAGCGAGCCGCTGCGCTATGCGGCCGGTTTCATCGCGGTTTTCGTCGCGGCCGCCTTTGGTGCCGGCCTGCTGTCCTGGCTGGTGGGGCGGCTGCTTGACTCCGTCGGGCTGGGCCCGGTCGATCGCGTGCTCGGCGCGGGCTTCGGCCTGCTGCGCGGCCTGCTGATGCTGCTGGCGCTGGCGCTGGTGGTCAACATGACACCGTTCAAACAACAAGAAGGCTGGCAGGCGTCGGTCGGAGCAAGAGGCCTCGACCGGGGTCTGCATTGGCTCAAGGGCGCCATGCCGGATCGCCTGGCCCGCTACTTTCCCTGAAAATTACTAGAGGATCACGTCATGTGTGGAATCGTCGGCGTTGTCAGCAACGCACCTGTCAACCAGTTGATCTATGATGCCCTGCTGCTGCTGCAGCACCGTGGCCAGGATGCCGCCGGCATCGCGACCCAGCTCGAACGCAAGTTCTTCATGCACAAGGCCAAGGGCATGGTCAAGGACGTGTTCCGCACCCGCAACATGCGCGCGCTGCCGGGCAATTGCGGTCTGGGCCAGGTGCGCTACCCGACGGCGGGCAATGCCTTCAGCGAGGAAGAGGCCCAGCCCTTCTACGTCAACGCGCCGTTCGGCATCGTGATGGCGCACAACGGCAACCTGACCAATGCCGCCTTGCTCAAGCAGGAGATGATCCAGCTCGACCACCGCCACATCAACACCGAGAGCGACTCCGAAGTCCTGCTCAACGTGCTGGCGCATGAGCTCGGCCAGGCCACCGATCACGGCGCGCTGAGCCGCGACGCGGTGTTCGCCGCCGTGCGCGCGGTGCACAAGCGCATCAAGGGCAGCTACGCGGTGGTGGCCATGATCGCGGGCCACGGCCTGCTGGCCTTCCGCGACCCCTATGGCATCCGTCCGCTCTGCCTGGGCCAGGGCAAGGACGGCACCGTCATGGTGGCCAGCGAATCGGTCGCGCTCGAGGGCACCGGCCATGACTTCGTGCGCGACATCGCGCCGGGCGAGGCGGTCTTCATCGACCTCGATGGCGCGATGCGCTTCGAGCAGTGCGCCGAGCAGACGCAGCTCTACCCCTGCGTGTTCGAGTTCGTCTATCTGGCGCGCCCGGACTCGACCATCGACGGCATCTCGGTCTACCAGGCCCGCCTCAACATGGGCGAGACCCTGGCCCAGCGCGTGATCTCGACCATGCCGCCCAATGAGATCGACGTGGTCATCCCCATCCCCGAGTCCAGCCGCCCGTCGGCCATGCAGTTGGCCCAGAAGCTGGGCAAGCCCTATCGCGAGGGCTTCGTCAAGAACCGCTACGTGGGCCGCACCTTCATCATGCCTGGCCAGAGCGCCCGCAAGAAGTCGGTTCGCCAGAAGCTCAACGCCATCGGG
>JBDLVJ010000253.1:0-4369 GCA_039804875.1 Pseudomonadota bacterium
GCTCAGCATCGCGCCCGAGCGGCGCAAGGACCCGGCCGCCAAGCGCGAGCTGATGGCCCAGGCCGACCTGGTGATCCTGTGCCTGCACGACGACGCCGCGCGCGAGTCGGTCGCGATGATCGACGCGATCAAGGCCGAGGGCGGCCGGGCGCCGCGCATCATCGATGCCTCGACCGCGCACCGCGTGGCGCCGGGCTGGGTCTATGGCTTTCCCGAGCTTTGCGCCGGCCAGGCCGAGGCGGTGCGCCAGGCCGACCGCGTCGCCAACCCGGGCTGCTACGCCACCGGCGCGATCGCGCTGCTGCGCCCGCTGATCGAGGCCGGCCTGCTGTCGCCCGAGCACCCGGTCTGCCTGCCCAGCGTGAGCGGCTACACCGGCGGCGGTCGCCCCATGATCGAGGCCTACGAGGCCGGAACGGCGACGCCGTTCGAGCTCTATGCGCTCGGGCTGGGTCACAAGCATATTCCCGAGATCATGGCCTGCACCGGCCTGACCCGGCGTCCGATCTTCGTGCCGGCGGTGGCCAACTTCGCCCAGGGCATGCTGGTCCAGCTGCCGCTGCACCTCGATCAGTTGCCGGGTAGCCCCAAGCTCGCCGATCTGCAGGCCGCGCTCGAGAAGCACTACGAGGGCAGCCACTGGATCAACGTGCTGCCGGCAACCGAGGACGGCAAGCTCGACGCGGTCGCGCTGGCCGGCACCAACCATCTGGAGCTGCGCGTGTTCGGCAGCGATGCCTACGGCCACGCGGTGCTGGTGGCGCGGCTGGACAACCTGGGCAAGGGCGCCAGCGGCGCGGCGGTGCAGAACCTGCAGCTGATGCTGGGCATCTGACGCTTGTCCGTGCCGTTTGCTCATTTATGCGCAAGCATGGGTAGATCGGTCGATCTGGTGCCCGTCGCACGAGCTGGTCTTGCTGCTGGGGTGCCAGCGGTCCGCCACCCCCTTGCCTGCCACCATGGTGTGGGCGCGGCGCGTGAGACCGTGAGCTTATGGCAGCGCCGCCAGGCCAGCGCTGCCCGATTCACCCACGATGACCGGAATGTCCTTCTCGCAGCCCGGTGGCGTCAACGTCCCCACTTGGCCAAGGGCCTGTTGCTAGCAATCAGCTCCAGCAGCAGCTTGGCAGGCTTCCAATAGCCATGCGCGTCTCCGCGCCTCGCCGCATAGTGCGCCAGGCGCTTGGCGATCACGTCCAACCCGATGCTGTCGGCCATCCACATCGGCCCCCCCCGGAAATCCGGGAACCCATAGCCTGCCACCCAGACCACGTCGATGTCTTCCGGGCGGTAGGCAATCCCTTCCTCCAGTATCTTTAACCCTTCGTTGATCAGCGGATACAGCAACCGCTCGACGATTTCGTCTGCTCCGGGCCCCTGTTGTCGGACCATACCGTGCTGGTCAGCCAGTTCACGTGCCATCGCCATCACCTCGGGATCGGACGCTGGCGTACGCCCCTCGTAGCGGTAGTACCCTTTTGCGGTCTTCTGCCCGTGGCGGCCCAGCTTGAAGAGCTGCTGCACCAGTGCTCGATAGCTGGGATCGTCCGGTAGCCCCCCGACCTTGCCATGTTCAATGACGGCCTTGGCGCCGACATCAACGCCGGCCATGTCCAACATCCGGCAAGGACCCATGGCGAATCCCAGGGATTCGACAGCCGCATCCACCTGGGCCGGTTCAGCGCCTTCCATGATCATGAAATCGGCTTCGCGCATATAGACCTCGGCCATGCGGTTGCCGATGAAGCCGTAGCACACGCCCGAAACCACCGCAACCTTGCCAATCGCTGCAGCCAGTTTCATCACCGTGGCCAGCACGTCTGGCTCCGTCTTCGCGCCGCGCACGACTTCCAGCAGCCGCATCACGTTGGCGGGGCTGAAGAAGTGCATGCCGACCACATCGGCCGGACGGCCGGTGGCCCGAGCCAGTACATCCACATCCAGCGTGGACGTATTGGTCGCGATGATGGCCCCGGGCCTGGCCACCGCCCCCAGCTTGGCGCAGACCTCCTGCTTGAGCGCGAGGTTCTCGAACACGGCCTCGATCACCAAGTCGCAGTCGGCCAACGCGGCATAGTCCAGCGCCCCTTGCAGCAGGCCCATCCGCTGGCTCACCTGTCCGGCTGTCAGCCATCCTTTGGCAGCGCTGGCCTCGTAATTCTTCCGCACCAGATCCAGCCCGCGCTGCAACGCCTCAGCATTGACTTCGACCAGCACCGTCGGGATGCCAGCATTGGCGAAGTTCATCGCGATGCCACCGCCCATGGTGCCGGCACCGACGATTCCCACCTTGCGGATAGGCCGCAACGTGGTCTCACGCGCTAGCCCGGGCATCTTGCTCGTCTCGCGTTCGGCGAAAAACAAGTGGCGCAGCGCCTTTGACGAGGGCGAAGACAGTAAACGCTCGAACTCGGCGGCTTCCATGGCTTCGCCTTCCGCATAGGATAGCGTCTGCGCCGCACGTACGCAGCGGACCGCCGCCGCCAATTGTGGCCAGCCAGGCTTCTTCGAAGCAGCAGCCTCGGCCTTGTCCAGCACCTCGGGGCTTGCCGGCTTCACGTCCAGTTGGCTGGTGCGCCGTGGCGACTTACCCAGCGCCAGTAGCGCAGTCAAGGCCTCCAGACCGATGGCGCGCGGCTCACCATCGATGATGACATCGATCAGTCCGCTCTGCAGCGCCTTCGCCGCGTCGATCATGCGCCCGTTGGTGATCATCTCCAGTGCCAGATCGGCGCCCACCAATCGCGGCAGGCGCTGCGTGCCGAGTGAGCCAGGAATGAGGCCGATCTTCACCTCGGGCAGGCCCAGACGAGTGCCAGGCCGGGCCACGCGGTGGTGGCACGCCATGGCCAGTTCCAACCCACCACCGAGCACGGTGCCGTGCAATGCGGCAACCACGGGACGCGACTGGGACTCGATGCGAGCCAGCAAGGTATTGAACGGTTGGGCGGAGAAACCAGGATCCTCGAATATCGCGATGTCCGCACCGGCGATGAAAGTTCGTCCGGCACAGTACAGCACCAGGGCGTCAAGGTCATCAGCCGCCTCGAAGCGGTTGAGCGCTTCGGTCAGACCGGCAATGACGGCGCCGGAGATGGCGTTGACAGGCGGGTTGTCGATCAGGATCAAGCCGATGCGGCCTTCGCGCCCGAAGGTAACGGGAGCAATCTTGAGGCCGCTCATGCCATCACCTCAGACCGCCCAGCAACACCCATACCATCCCCCATGCACATCGTCACCCCCGCATGACGCACACCGCATCGGCGCCCCTCGATCAGTGCGTGGCCCAGCAGCGTGGGCGATTGGGTGGCATTGGATGCCCTTGCATGCGCTCGGCCAATCGGCATGCGCGCGACGGACACAATGACTGCTTGATTCATAGAATTCTGCGATTGAAGTTGATGAAGAACACTTGTCATTGGCCACCGTACTGGAACCACTTCATGTTCACCGTAAAGGGGCCAGTCGGCCAGACGCGCAGGGTACTCCGATCAAGTACGCTATGCATGCACTCACGAGCAATGATGGCTACCTTGTTAGACCGCTCGCATTAGAATCAGGAGGCAAGCTGGTTAGAAGCGGTGCGTCAATCCAACCAGGAAGTTGGTCGCAGCAGTAGATCCTGCTGGAATTCCCACCAAGGCGTTCACTGCAACGGCAAACGGATCACTGGAGAAGGCGCCCGAGACACCATTGCGGTATACGCCAGATTGAATCGTCGTGCGTTTTGACAGCGCGTAGTCTCCCATCAGAACCGCTGTATTTCGATTCCCGCTCTGGGATTTACCCCCGACGGAATCGCTGTGATCCAGGTAGTAGGCGGCCTTCAGGGTGAAGGCCTGAGACAATGGCGCTGCCAAACCCATGCCCCAGACCTTATCGTGCTGTTGTGTGGCACCGAATGGACTCTTGTCGTGCCTGGCATCCATGTATTGGAGATAAGCTCGCACAACGCCGAAGTCATAGTTGCCGCCGACGCCCCAGGTACGTTGACTGAAGTCAACGCGCGCGCCGGCGCCATCGTAGTTCATGTAGTAGGCGCCGATCCCATACTGGCTGGTGTTCTGGCCAAAGTCGACGGCGTAGCTATTCCCAGCGATGGTGCCGGGAACTTCACGTGCGATGCTAAGGCTTCCGTTGAATCCGTTGCCTGCATTCACGCGGACCTTGGCGCTTTTGTCAACACGGGTGTCGAAGCTGCCGAAAGTGTTGGTTCCATTGATGGCCAGGATAGACAGGATCTGGCGCCCATCGGCGCTGGCTTGAAACAAGTCCATGGTGGTAGCGATGCGGTCGATGCCGGCGTTGATTTGACGGCCCAGGGTCAGGTTCACGGTCTGGTTGCCGATTCCCACCCAAGCGGCCTTGT
>JBDLVJ010000254.1:0-6273 GCA_039804875.1 Pseudomonadota bacterium
CCTGGTCAGGCATCGTTCTGGTGCGTCATTCTAGAGACTGGGGGCAGCCTGGGCTATTGCAAGAGCGAGGGCGCCGGACCGGATGCAGGCAGCGCTCGATAAATACCCTACCCCCCATATACTCCGGACTGCACCGTCCTCCCTTTTGCCTTCATTCCGAGTCTCCATGAACCCGAACCTCTGGCTGCTGGCCGCCGCGCAAGGCCTGTTCCTGACCAACAACGTGGTCTTCATCGCGATCAACGGCCTGGTGGGCCTGAGCCTGGCCCCGCTGGGCTGGATGGCCACCCTGCCCGTGATGGGCTATGTGGTCGGCGGCGCGCTCTCGACCGGACTGGTCGCACGCAGCCAGGCACGCTGGGGCCGCAAGACCTCGTTCCAGCTCGGGCTGGGCGTGGCGCTGCTGTCGACGCTGGCCTGCGCCGCCGCGCTGCACTGGCACAGCTTCTGGCTGCTGGTCGCCTCCACGCTGGTGGCAGGCTACTACAGCGCCAACGGCCAGCTTTACCGCTTTGCCGCTGGCGAGCTGGCCGCGCCCGCCTACCGGGAAAAGGCGGTTTCGCTGGTGCTGGCCGGCGGCCTGATCGGCGCCATCGCCGGCCCCAATCTGGCGCAGCAGACGCGCGACTCGCTCGGCACGCCGTTCCTGGCCGCCTACCTGGCCCTGGCCCTGGTGGCGCTGCTGGCGATGGGAGTGATCGCGCTGATCCGCTTTCCGGCCCAGGCGCCACAGGCGCCCGGTGCCAGCAGCGGCCGGCCCCTGGGCGAGATCATGCGCCAGCCGGTCTTCATCGTGGCGGCGGCCTGCTCGGCGCTGGGCTATGGCGTCATGAACCTGCTGATGGCCGCCACGCCGCTGGCGATGCAGGTCTGCGGCATGCCGTTCTCGGACGCGGCGCTGGTGCTCGAGTGGCATGTGATCGGCATGTTCGCGCCGGGCTTCTTCACCGGCCACCTGATCAAGCGCTGGGGCGTGTTGCCGACGATGGGCGCGGGGGTGCTGCTCAACGCGCTGTGCATCGCGATCGCGCTCTCGGGCCAGGACCTGCATCAGTTCCTGGTCGCGCTGTTCCTGCTCGGGGTGGGCTGGAACTTCCTGTTCACCGGCAGCACCACCCTGGCGATGCAGGCCTACCGCCCCGAGGAAAAGGACAAGGCGCAGGCCGCGATCAACTTCTGCGTCTTCGCGACCATGGCGCTGACCTCCTTCGCCTCGGGCGCGCTGGTCACGACCCAGGGCTGGACACTGCTGAACTGGGGCTCGCTGCTGCCGGTCGGCCTGACCGGCCTGGCCTTGCTCTGGCTGGCCGCGAAGCGGCGCGCCGTCAATGACAAGGCCACGGCCTGACGCCGGACGCCACGGCCCCGGCCGCCGCACCGGCCAGGATCAACCCGGCTGCGGCACGGACCGCGCCGGCCGACCGGTCGGGCTTGCCGCATTGAGCTGGAACACCGACACCACCTTGACCAGGTCATCGGCCTGCATGGTGAGACTGGCGGCGGCGGCGGCCATCTGCTCGACCATCGCGGCGTTCTCCTGCGTCGTCTGGTCCATCTGCGTGACGGCCATGCCGACCTGCATCACACCGGCGCTTTGCTGCGAACTGGCGACGCTGATTTCACCCATGATGCGGGTGACGCGCTGGATCGCGCTGACAACCTCCGACATGGTGCTGCCCGCCTGATCCACCAGCCGCGAGCCCTGCTCGACCCGTTCCACGCTGACGCCGATCAGGCCCTTGATCTCCCTGGCCGCCGCCGCCGAGCGGCTCGCCAGACTGCGCACCTCGGACGCCACCACCGCGAAGCCACGGCCCTGCTCGCCAGCGCGCGCCGCCTCGACCGCCGCGTTCAGGGCCAGGATATTGGTCTGGAAGGCGATGCCATCGATGACGCCGATGATGTCGGCGATCCGGTTCGAGCTTTCGTTGATCGAGCGCATGGTGGCGACGACGCGACCCACCACCTCGCCACCCGTCAGGGCCACCTGCGAGGCATTCTGCGCCAGCTGCGTCGCCTGCTGGGCGTTCTGCGCGTTGTGCTTGACGGCGGAGCCCAGTTCATCCATCGAGGAGGCCGTCTGCTGCAGGGCGAACGCCTGGCTCTCGGTGCGGCTCGACAGGTCGCGATTGCCCATCGATATTTCGGCGCTGGCCGAGGCCACGGCCTGCGCGCCTTCGCGCACCTTGGCCACCACGTTGACTAGGCTGACTTGCATCGTCTGCAATTGCGTCATCAGGCAGTTGCGGTACTGGCCCTGCCCTCCCGCCGGCTGGCTCAGATCACCGGCGGCGATGCGCTGGGCGACGGCCGCCGCGTCGGCGGGCTCGCCACCGATGGGCCGCAGCACCATGCGATCAAGCGACAGGCCCAGCACCAGCGAAACCCCGGCGATGCTGAGCAGCCCCAGAAACAGCGCCCACAAGCGCAGTCGATGGACCTCGGCCAGCATTTCGCTGGTGGGGATGGTCACCACGAACGACCAGGGCTTCTGGATCATCCCGACCTTGACCGGCACGTAGAGGCGGCTGACCTCGCCCAGGCGCTCGTCCTGGCTGGTCAATTCGTGCCGCTGGCCGGCTTCGATGGCGGCACGCACCGTGGCGAGCTCGGACTCGCGACCCAGGCCCTTGCCAATATTGGCAGCATCGCGGTCGGCCACATGAATCGCCTGGTTCGACAGCAGGCTGGCATAGCCGGTGTCGAAGACGCGGATCTTGCCGATATGCTCCTGCAGGCTGGACAAGGCGATGTCCACCCCGGCGACCCCGACGAATTGGCCGTTGATCGTGATCGGCACCACCACGCTGGTGATCTGGAATTCCTTGCCGGCCACGACATAGGGATAGGGCTCGATCAGCGTTTCCTGGCCCGTCTGCTTGGGCAGCAGGTAATAGTCGCCGGGGCCGGGCTTGTCGTAATCGAGCAGTGGCTCCAGCGCGATCTGGCCCGAGCCACGGTTCCAGTAGGGCACGTAGCGGCCGCTGGCATCATGTCCGGGCTGGTTGCCGTACCTGGCATCCTGGCCGTCGAACGCATTCGGCTCCCAGCCGGACCAGACCCCCAGAAAGCCCGGATTGCCCGCCAGCACCGCCTTGAGCATGGCATCGGCACCGGCGCGGTCGATACGGCCCTGGGCCTTCATCTCGCCCATGGCTTGCGCCAGCGTGCGCGCGGCATCCATGGCCTGGTCCAGCACGGCTGAAACCTGATGGCTCTCGTGAGCCGCCAGCTCGTCGACGTAGCGCAACGACAGCTGTTTCTGCGCCGTCCCGGCCTGAGCGACCAGGACGGCCACGGTCAGCGAAAAACCGATCAGGACAACCAGTATCACCAGCAACTGTTGTCTGAAGCGCAAGGTGAATTTCGGCTGCATGGGATTCGACATACTGACTTTCATTGCAGGAATCGATCCGGCGGCGAAGACATGAAGCCGGATCGGCATGGGTCAGTCGCGATCAAGCATGATTCATGCCTTGTGATCTTCGGGACGGAATCGCGTGAAACCGTGGATCGGCCGCGACCCAGTTTGGTGCGCTCCGCGTGGTTCAGGGCATGCGCGCGATCACCTCGGCCACCGCTGCGGTCAGGCGCCGCGCATAGGGCAGGTGCAGGAACTCGTTCGGGCCGTGCGCGTTGCTCTTGGGACCCAGCACGCCGCAGACCATCATCTGGGCCTGCGGGAAGCCCTGGCTCAGCATGCTCATCAGCGGAATCGTGCCGCCCTGGCCGATGGTCGCGCAGGGCGCGCCGTAATGCGCCTGGCTGGCGGCCTGCAGCGCCTGCTCGAACCAGGGCGTGGTCGCGGGCGCATCCCAGCCGGTCGCGGCGCCCTCGGGCTCGAAGGTCACCTTGGCCTGATAGGGCGCGTTGTCCTCCAGCAGCGTCTTGAGCTGCTGCACGGCCTGCGCCGCATCGACCGTCGGCGGCAGGCGCAGGCTGAGCTTGAAGGCGCTCCAGGGCCGCAGCACATTGCCGGCGCTGGCCAGGCTCGGGAAGCCGTCGGCGCCGGTCACGCTCAGGGTCGGGCGCCAGGTGCGGCGCAGCAGGGCCTCGACCGGATCGGTCGTGGTCGGCAGCGTGAACAGGGTCGCGCCGCCGCAGTCGTGATGCGCCCAGGGAAAGCGCCGGTAGGCCTCGTCGCCCAGGATGGCCGCGGTCGCGCGCGCCTGCTCCAGGCGCAGCGCCGGAATCTCGCCATGAAAGGCGCGTGGCAGCAGTTCGCCGCTGGCGCTGTCCTCGAGCCGGTCGAACAGCTGGCGCATGATGCGAAAGCTCGACGGCACCAGACCGGACGCATCGCCCGAATGGATGCCCTCGGTAAGCACCTCGACCTTGAGCAGGCCGCTGGCCACGCCGCGCAGGCTGGTCGTGAGCCAGAGCTGGTCGTAGTTGCCGGCGCCACTGTCGAGGCAGATCACCAGGCCGACTTGGCCCAGGCGGGGCTTGAGCGCATCGACATAGGGCAGCAGATCGTGCGAGCCGCTTTCCTCGCAGGTCTCGATCAGGCCGACGATGCGCGGGTGCGCCGCGCCCTGGGCCTGCAGGGCCTGGACCGCGCTGATGCTGGCGTAAACCGCATAGCCGTCGTCGGCGCCGCCACGGCCGTAGAGCTTGTCATCGATGATCTTCGGCGTCCAGGGACCGAGGTCGCTGCGCCAGCCGCTGAACTCGGGCTGTTTGTCGAGGTGGCCGTACATCAGCACCGTTTCGCCGCTGGCGGGCGCGGGCGCGCCGCTGGCGCTGCCACTGGCCGGAATCTCGAAGAACAGCACCGGCGTGCGCGGCTGGCCGTCGGCGGTCTGCAAGCGCAGGATCTCGAGCGTCAGCCCGGGAATGCGCTGCGCCAGCACCCAGTCGGCCGCCTGGCGCAGCACGGCATCGAGATGACCGTGATCGGCCCAGGCCGGATCGAATGCCGGCGACTTGGCAGGCACCGCGATATAGCGCTGCAGTTCAGGCAGGATGCCGGTGCGCCAGCGCTCATCGACGAGCGCGCTGACAGCCTGGGAATCGAGTACGGGAATTCTGGCGTTCATGAATTCATTCTCCCATGCGTGAATCAGCGCCCGCTTACCAGCTTGCTTTCGGCCAGCACCAGCGCCTCGGGCTTGCCCGACAGCACCAGCGTGTCGCCGCCCTGGAGCAGCAAGCCATCCTGCACCGGCTCGCTCTGGCCGCTGGCGCGGCGCATGCTCACCACCCGGACCTCGAGCAACTGCAGCAGCATCTCGCCCAGCGTGCGCCCCAGGGTCTTGCCCGCCGGCGGCAGCGTGACCGTGACCAGGCGCTCCTGCTGCTGCTCGTCGGCCGTGCTGTCATCGGCGCCATGGAAATAGCCGCGCAGCAGCGAATAGCGCTGCTCGCGCTGCTCCTGCACGACCCGGATCACGCGCCGCATCGGCACGCCGACCAGGGCCAGCGCGTGACCCGCCAGCATCAGGCTGGCCTCGATCGCCTCCGGCACCACCTCGGTCGCCCCGGCCTGGCGCAGCTTCTCGATGTCGCGGTCGTCCACGGTGCGCACCATGACCGGCACCGTCGGCGCATGCTCGTGCGTGAGCGCGAGCACCTTGAAGGCGCTCGGCGTGTCGAGATAGGTCACCACCACGGCGCTGGCGCGCTTGAGCCCGGCCGCCTTCAGCGCCTGCACCCGGGCCGCATCGCCATAGACCACCGAATGACCGGCGGCGGCGGCCTGGCGCACCCGATCCGGGTCCAGATCGAGCGCCATGTAGGGAATGCGCTCGCGCTCGAGCATGCGCGCGAGGTTCTGGCCGCAGCGGCCATAGCCGCAGATGATCACATGCTTGTCGGCCGCCATCGCGCGGCTGGCGATCTGCGTCATCTGGACCGACTGCATCAGCCAGTCGCTGCCGATCAGCCGGCTCACGACCGTATTGCTGGCCATGATCACGAAGGGCGCCAGCAGCATCGAGATCACCATCGCCGCCAGCACCGGGTTGAACAGCTCGGGCGGAATCAGGCGATGCTGTGCCGCGAGCTGCAGCAGCACGAAGCCGAACTCGCCGGCCTGCGCGAGGTAGAGTCCGACGCGCAGTGAGACCCCAGGCGCGGCGCCGAAGGCACGCGCCAGACCCGTGATCAGGACCATCTTGAACAGCAGCGACACGACCAGCAGCAGCAGCACCAGCGGCCAGCGATCCCAGACGATATGCCAGTCGAGCAGCATGCCGATCGTGATGAAGAACAGGCCGAGCAGCACGTCGTGGAACGGCCGGATATCGGTCTCGACCCGGTGCTTGAACTCGG
>JBDLVJ010000255.1:0-4889 GCA_039804875.1 Pseudomonadota bacterium
CTCCGATCAGGTGAAAACAGCCCTTGCGCCTGCCGCCGAACAGCCCCTTTTTCGGCGTCCCGGCTTCGGGCCTGATCCGCTCGACGTTCCAAAGCTCGCCGTCAGCGTCACGCATGGGGACCATCAACAGCTCGCCCTCGACCCTTGCGCCATGAGCTTGGATGCCCTTGCGGCTCAGGTAGCCGTGAGCGGTGGCAGGTGCTGCCGCCTCCCAGCGCCGCGCGGCCTGCTCGCGGGCCTGCTGCTGGCGCTGCTCCTGGTCGGCTTCGCGCTGCTGCCTCATGGCCTCGACCCGCTGCCGGTGGGCGGCCTGCTCGGCCTGGGTCATCTCGTTGGCGGCCTTGGCGCACCAGGTCGAAGACAGGCCAGCCCGCCAGCAGCCGAAAGACCCAGCGGGCACGCCGTCCAGGTGCAGGACATACCAGCCCGACTCGTCGCCGCGCTTGCCGCTGCTGCTGAAGCGGTACAGCTCGCCGTCCGCCTCGATCGCGCCAGGTGGTGTCAGGCCAGCGGCCCGAATCGCGTCAGAGAAGGCGGCCAGGGTGGCGGCCTCGCTGACTGCTGGGTGGTGCGGGGCGTTCATGCCTTGCCTCCTTCCTGGGTGGTCAGGCGATACCCTCGCCCCGCCCGCTCGATCACGCCGGCCTGCTCAAGCTCGACCAGGTAGCGCCGGGCAACCTCTTGGGAGGCGCCTTCTGCCGCATAGATCGGGCGCAGGCTGGGCTTGATCCTGCCGGCCTCGATCCCGGCCTTGACGCGCAGGAAGCGGGCTTCGTCGTCGTTGCGGGCCGCGTTCGGTGCAGCGGTCACGGCTGGTGCATCGGTCAGTGCATCGGCCTGCATCGGTGCATCGGTAGCGGGTGCATCGGCCAGTGCATCGGTCGGTGCAGTGGGGTGCATCGGTGCCAGTGCATCGGTTTCGGCTGCTGCATCGGTCACTGTCGCTTGGGCCTGTCGCTGGGCTGGCGCTGCCTCGATCGCAGCGGCCTGGGCCTGGGGTTGCACCGTCTCGGCCTGGGCCGTGTAGGGCATCAGTAGGCCAGCGCCAGCCGCCAGCGCGGACGCCGGCAGCGCATAGCGGCCCCAGCTCGGCACGGCAGGCGGGATGCCTTTCGGTGCGGCCTGGGTCTGCTTGACGGCGACGGGCAGCGGCTTGGGTGCAGCGGTTACGGGCGGTGCATCGGTGGGTGCATCGGCCAGTGCAGTGAGGTGCATCGGTGCCAGTGCATCGGTTTCAGCCAGTGCAGCGGCCGGTGCAGCGGTGGGCGCCAGTGCATCGGCTGCTGTCGTGGTCGGTGCATCGATCAATGCAGCGGGGTGCATCGGTGCCAGTGCGGTGCGCGCATCACGAGCCGCGCGAGCCAGTACACCAGCGGCGCCAATGAACAGCAGCCCGATGATGGAGATCAACAGCGACTGCGCGACGGACAAGGCGATGACGCCGGATTCACCGAAGACCGTTGTTGCGGTCGGGGCGCGCGTGGCCTGCAACTGCGCCAGCTCGGCTGCCATGCGTCGGGTATCGGCTTCAAGGGCGGCAGCGTCCCGGATTGACTGAGCCCCATCGGCCCGGCTCGACGCGATGGTCGACTGGCTGCTCCGTTGACCGGCGGCGACCAGGGCGGCGGCGCTGCTGCGGTTGGCCTCGATGCTCGCTCGCAACTGCTCGACGCGGCCAGCGCCAGCATCGGCTCGGGCATCCGCGGACTGTGCCAGGGCGACGCGGGCGCCATACAGGCTGACGGCCTCGAAGGCCACCAGGGCAGCCGCGCAGGCGATCAACTGCCAGCGCAGCGCGCGCAGGCGGCGAACCGGCACCAGCCCGGCCACGAACATCGCGGCCAGCTCGGCAGCGACGAACAGCGCAGCGGTCAGCGTCAGCAGCTCGCGGGCCATGCCTTCTTGCTCGGTCGCCTGAATGGCGAGCGCGAACAGTTGGACGGTCACATAGCTGGCGGACAGGCCGATGGTCCCGGCCAGCAGGGCCAAGGCGTAGTAAGCGGCGGGGCGCAGGTGGCGGTCGCCGTCGCGCTCGGGGTAGGGCTTGATCGTGGTGGGGGTCATGCTGCCTCCTTCTTCGCCGCTTTCGCTGCCTTGCACTTGTTCATCAGCTCGACACGCTCGACTGCTCGCCTGTCCTTGCGGTGCAGATGCGCGCTGAAAGCCGCATTGCGCAGGTGCTCGGTTTCCTTGGTGTCGTGGTCGCATAGTCGGGTGGTCCAGGCGGCCTCCTCGGTTGCGTGATGCTCTGCGACCTCTATGCAGGACGCCAGCGCATTGAACAGTCCGCAGGCTGTCACCTCGTCAAGCTGAAGCCCGGCCTCTTGGCCATCGTCGTTGTTGCGGTCCAGCTCGCGCTGCATCAGGATTGCCGCGATGGTGCGGGCGCCGCTCAGGGCAGCAGTCACGCGGGCCATGCCCTGAGCGTCAATGAAGGCCACGCCATCGCCAGCGTACCAGTCGCTCGCGCGGCGGCGGTTCACCACGTTCTCGGTGGCCTTGGTGGTGGTGTCGCTCATGCTGCGGCTCCTTCCAGAATCGCCTTGATCGCTGCCAGCTTGTCCGCTGCATCGCCGCTCTCGGCGGTCGGCTCCAACAGCGCCAGCGAGACACGGCACAGCAAGTGCAGGCGCTTTCGCTGCCATTCGGCCCTCTGCCTCTTGTCCTCACGATTGCGGCCAGTCGTGATAGCCGGTACGGGCTGGGATGCCAGCTCAAGCGCGGTCACGATGTTGGCGCGGATCGCTTCGGCACTGTCGCCGGGCAGGATCAGGCACTCGAATTCATCGCCGCCGTCCAACAGGTTGAACAGTTCCCGGTTGCCTTCCTCAATGCTCTCGCTATCAATGCGTTGACCCATCAGCTCGCGCGCCAGTTCGATACGGTCGGTGATGGTCGTGGTGGTGTTCGTGTTCATGGTCATCATCTCCAGGGGTTCAGGCGGCGGCGGTTTGGGTGGCGGCGCGTTGCGCCTTGAGGTCGGCCAGGGACAGGCCCAGCGCGCTGGCGGCGCTGGTGATGGTGGCGCGGCTGACGGGTTCGGCGGCGATGAAGCGCGCCACGGCCTTCTGTGCCCAGCCGGTGCCGGTAGAGGCGCCGACGCTGACCGGCGCGCGGTGTCGAGGCGCCACGGCCGCGCCGATTGGACGGGCTGACGGACTGGCGACGATGGACACGGCAGCAGGAGCCAGCGCACGGGCAATCTGGGCCTGGGCACGCTTGCCGGCTTCGGTCAGCTCGACCGGGCCGGTCGGGGTGGCGCTCGGCTCGGGGCGGTAGAAGTCGGCGCGGAAGAAGTTGCGGCTGGGCTTGGCCAGAAGCCATTGCGCGGCGGCCTGCGGCGTGATGCCCGCCAGTCGGGCCTGTTGCACCAGGTCGGCCAGGTGGATCGGCTCGCGCTTGCCATTGGCGGCGCGTTGGGCGTTGACGGCGGCCAGGGTGGCGGCATCGACCAGCGGGTCAGCGGCGCGCAGCTCGCCCAACTGCCAGCCGGCCACGGTCTTGGGCGTTACGCCCACGGCGGCGGCGCTGTCGGCCAGCAGCTCGCGGTCGTGCGGGGTCAGCGGGTCCATGCCGAAGTCGGCGCGGGCGGCGTCCAGGGCGGCCAGGGTGGCGGCATCGAGGACCGGGCCGGCCAGCTCGATCAGCTCGGCAGGCTCGTTGATGACGGGTGCCGGCTGTTCGGTCTTCGGGTCTTCAAAAATGGGGAGGGGAGGGAAAGCGGCTTCAACCTGATCGGCTGCCGGCGCGCTCGCCTCAGACTCCCCCTCAGAGTAATACCCAGAATACACCCCAGAACAGCGGACATCCATGTCAGGGGTTGCCGTCATGGGTGTCAGGGGTGGCCGTCCGAAATGTCCGGTATCCGTGTCGCTCATGTCAGGGGTGCCGCCCGAGTTGTCCACAGCCGGACCGTGCCGGCTATCGGCTTGGGCCAGGGCCTGGGTATTGATCGCGTAGACGTAGCACTGGCCAATCTTGCCCACGCGAGACACCAGTCCCAGCCCCATCAGGGCCTCGACGTGGCGGCTGGCCTGCCGTTCGCCGAAGCCACTGCGCCGGCCGATGGTCTTGAACGAAATCGCGCTGCGGCCGGTGCGGGTGTCGCGGCAGCGGGCAATGGCGATCAAGGCCAGCTTCTGGCCGCCGGGCAGGTGGATGTCGCAGGCGTTGATCAGCGAGACCAGGCCGGGGTGCTTCAGGCCGGTTTCTGGTGCGGTGGTGGCGTTGGGCCATGCAGCAGCTTCAGCCGGTGCCGTACCGGCTGTGTTCAGGGGGAGGCTCATTTCAGGCCCCCTTGCTGGTGGTGTCGGCGTCGAGCGCGTTGCAGGCGCGCTTGAGCAGGGTGGCCGCACGGATCGCGCGGCCGGTGGCTACCTGAAGGCTCAATGCCGTGCAGGTGTCGCCGCTCAGGGCTTGCAGGGCGCTTTCCAGCGCCAGCCGGGCGGCTTGGACGTGCGGCTGCACGCTGGGGGGCGTGGTGTTCGCGGGGGACGGTGCGGGCGCGGCGGTGCGCGCCAGGGTCAGGGTTTTGGCCATGAGGTTCGGCTCCTTGGTGAGACTCGAAAGCCACCAGCTGCCTTTCGACGGGCAACGGGTGAGCGAGATGTTCGAAACACGTACCAAGCCGTGCGGCCATCCTCACGGTATGGCCCATCTCGCCCATAACCTTGATGGCTCGGATCAAACCGCGCCAGAAAATTCGGGACGTGACAAAACCCCGCTTTACGGTGGGGGCTGCGACCACTTGGTACAAGGCGTTTCGACACACCGGGCCTTTCGGCTTGCGGTAACTGTAGCACAGCCGGGCGCGGTTGCGGTGGGCGTCCTTGGGGCTTGCTGGGTCTTGGTGGTTGCCTACTCGGTGGGTAGAATACCCACCATGAACA
>JBDLVJ010000256.1:0-2741 GCA_039804875.1 Pseudomonadota bacterium
ACCAGGCCAGCGGCGACAGCAACCCCGAGATCGCGCTGGCGCGGGCCAAGCGCGACCAGGCCCGGATCGACCTCGAGCGCACCGTGATCCGGGCCCCGATGGACGGCGTGGTGGCCAAGCGCCAGGTCCAGCTCGGCCAACGCGTGTCAGCCGGCGCCCCGCTGCTGTCGGTGGTGCCGGTGCAGGACATCTACGTGAACGCCAACTTCAAGGAAGGACAGCTGCAAAAGGTCCGCCCGGGACAGGGCGCGACCGTCACGGCCGACCTCTACGGCAGCTCGGTCAGCTACCACGGCGTGGTCGAGGGCCTGGCCGGCGGCTCGGGTTCGGCCTTCGCCGCGATTCCGGCCCAGAACGCCACCGGCAACTGGATCAAGGTGGTGCAGCGCCTGCCGCTGCGCATCCGCCTCGACGCCGAGGAGCTCGCCGCCCATCCGCTCAAGGTCGGCCTGTCGATGACGGTCAAGATCGACACGCGCAGCGGCGCCCAGTAAGGCGCAGACATGAGCAGCGTCCCCCTTGCGCACGAGCGCGACGCCCCCCTGAGCGGCGGCATGCTCTGGTTCGCGGCCCTGATCCTGGCCTCGGCCAACTTCATCGCCGTGCTCGACATGACGATCGCCAACGTGTCGGTGCCCAACATCGCCGGCAGCCTGGGTGCCAGCACCAGCCAGGGCACCTGGGTCATCACCTCCTACGCGGTCGCCGAGGCGATCACGGTGCCGCTGACCGGCTGGCTGGCGGCGCGCTTCGGCGCGGTGCGGGTCTTCGTCACGGCGATGGGCCTGTTCGGCCTGTTCTCGGCGCTGTGCGGCCTGTCCAACTCGCTGGGCATGCTGGTGTTCGCGCGCATCTGCCAGGGCCTGGCCGGTGGCCCGCTGATGCCGCTGTCGCAGACCCTGCTGCTGCGCATCTTTCCGCCCGAGAAGGCGCCGGCGGCGATCGGGCTCTGGTCCATGACCACGCTGGTGGCGCCGGTGCTGGGACCGATCCTGGGCGGCTACCTGTGCGACCAGTACAGCTGGCCCTGGATCTTCTACATCAACCTGCCGATCGCGCTGGGCTGCGCCTTCATCGGCTGGCGCCTGCTCAAGCGCTACGAGGCGCCCTTGATCCGCAACCCGATCGACCGGATCGGCCTGCTGCTGCTGGTGGTCTGGGTCGGCGCGCTGCAGCTGATGCTGGACGAAGGCAAGAGCCTGGACTGGTTTGCCTCGAGCCAGATCATCGGTCTGGCCGTGGTCGCGCTGATCGGCTTTGTCGCCTTCCTGATCTGGGAGCTGCACGATCCGCACCCGATCGTCGATCTGCGCGTGTTCCGGCACCGGGGCTTCTCGGTCAGCGTGCTGACCATCAGCCTGGCGTTCGCGGCCTTCTTCGCGATCAACGTGCTGACCCCGCTCTGGCTGCAGAGCTTCATGGGCTACACCTCGTCGCTGGCCGGCCAGGCCACGGCCTGGACCGGGGTGTTCGCCGTGCTGGTGGCCCCGCTGGCCGCCGGGCTGTCGGCCAAGGTCGATCCGCGCCGGCTGGTCTTTGGCGGCGTGGTCCTGATGGGCCTGGTGACGCTGTGGCGCACCGGAGCGACGACCGACATGGACTACTGGAGCATCTCGATCCCGCTGATGGTGATGGGCCTGGGCCTGCCCTTCTTCTTCATCCCGCTGACCGGACTGGCGATGGGCAGCGTGGACGAGGGCGAGATGGCCAACGCGGCGGGCCTGATGAACTTCCTGCGCACCCTGTCGGGCGCCTTCGCGACCTCGCTGGTGACCACGGTCTGGGATGACGACATCACGCGCCAGCACGCCGAGCTGGTGGGCGTCGCCGATGCCGACCACGGCGTGCAGGCCTTTCTGGAAAGCACCGGCCTGAGCCCGGACGCCGTGCTGCAGAACCTCGACGGACTGATCACGGGCCAGAGCGTGATGCTGGCCACCAACCAGATCTTCTGGCTGGTCGGCATCGCCTTCCTGGTCGCGGCCAGCGTGATCTGGCTGGCGCCCAAGCCCACGCGCAAGTTGGACCCGGCCGCCGCCGGCGGTCACTGAGCAGGCACGGGCGTTCAGCGCCCGCTCCCCGGCTCGGGACCGTCACACGGTGGGACTGGCAAGAGCTCAGGCCCCTGGGCGGTTCTCAGGGCTGCACTTCGAGCGCCAGCACGCCAGTGGCGGTGTTCGAGATCGGCAGGTAATAGTTGCTGTGCACCTGGCGCACGCCCGAGCCAGCGGTGGTGAGCGCGGCGCGCATCGCCAGCCACATCAGCAGCTCGACGCCCTGGGTGCCGGCCTTCTCGACCAGCTCGAGGTCGCTGAACTGGGTCGCCCACTCGGGGTTGCCGACCATGCTCCGCATGAACTGCTGGTCGAACTCGGTATTGATGTGACCGGCGCGCTCGCCATCGAGCTGGTGGCTCAGGCCGCCGCTGGCCAGCACCATGACCTTCTTGTCGCTGTCCCAGGACTGGATCGCCCGGCCCACCGCCTGCCCCATCTTGTAGGCGCGCCTGGCCGTCGGCAGCGGGAACTGGACGGTGTTGATGTTGATCGGCACGATCTGCACCGGAGCCACAGCCTCGTCGGGCCAGAACAGCTTGAGCGGCAGGGTGCAGGCATGGTCGACCAGCATCTCCTGGCAGGTCACGATGTCGAACTCTTTCGCGATCAGCTCGTTGATCAGGTGCCACGAAAGATCCTGACAGCCCGGGATCGGCGGCAGCGTCGGAATGCCCCAGCCTTCGT
>JBDLVJ010000257.1:0-5864 GCA_039804875.1 Pseudomonadota bacterium
AGTCGCCGCTGGCCCTCGAGCAGCTGCTGCAGCTGGCCGGCCATCAGGTCGAAGGCCCGGCCCAGGTCGGCCAGCTCGTCGCGCCGGCCCGACAGCAGCGGGCCGACCCGCACCTCCAGACCGCCGTTGGCCGCCTGCTCGAAGGCCCGCTGCAGATAGCGGATCGGTCGCGCGAAATACCAGGCCAGCGCGGCCGCGAACACCAGGCTGACCAGCCCGCCCGCCAGCAGCGGCAAGTAGGGCGGGCGCAGCAGCCAGGGCCTGCCGCCGCCGGGGCGGGGCCGTTCCGCCATCGCGCTGGCTGGCGGCGGGGGACCGGGTCGCCGCCCGGCCTCTTCGCGCCAAGCCGGGGCAGGCGCTGGTGCCAGGGCACCGGGCGCCAGCCACTGATGCGCGGCCCGTTCGCCGCGCTCGCCGCGCAGCATCCAGATCGCCGCGCCGACGCCGGCCGAACTCAGCAGCTGCGCGCTCCAGAAGGCGAAGAAGAACTTCCAGAACAGCCGGCCGGTGCTTTTTTCCGTCATGGCAGCACCAGCATGTAGCCCTGGCGGATCACGGTCTCGATCGGCGAGCTGCCGTCGGGCAGTGGGCCCAGCTTCTGCCGGATGCCGCTGATGTGGACATCGATGCTGCGGTCAAAGCGCGTCAGCGGCCGCCCGAGCGCTTCCTGCGACAGGGTCTCCTTGCTGACAGGCTGGCCGGCATGGCGCGCCAGCAGGTCGAGCAGGCTGAACTCGGTGCTGGTCAGCTCGAGCGCCTGGCCGCGCCAGGCGGCGCGGCGCTTGCCGGGCCAGAGCTGCAGCTGGCCGACCACCCGCTCCTGCGCAGTCTCGGCGCCAGTGCCCTTGCCGGCCTGCACCCGCTTGAGGATGGCGCGCAGCCGCGCCGCCAGCTCGCGCGGGGTGCAGGGCTTGGGCACATAATCGTCGGCCCCCAGCTCGAGGCCGACGATGCGGTCGGCATCGTCGCCGCGCGCGGTCAGCATCAGCACCGGCACCTGGCTGCTGGCGCGGATGCGGCTCAGCGCCTGGATGCCGTTGAGGCCCGGCATCGTGACATCGAGCACCACGATGTCGTAGCGGCCCGACACCGCGGCGCTGGCGCCGGTCACGCCGTCATGGGCGCAGTCAACCGCGAAGCCGTCGCGCGCGAGGTAGTCGCGCAGCAGGCCGGCGAGTTCGATGTCGTCATCGACCAACAAGACCTGGGCATTCATGGCGCGGAAGGGGAACAGAGTGGCATGGCTGCCGATGTTAGGCCCGCCGGGTCGCTGCAGCAGCCCTCTTTACGCGGATTTACCCCGGCTTAACGCCACTTAACACGCCGGACCGCAACAATGGAGCTGTCTTTCACTTACAGAGGTCTTCACCATGAAATCATTCCCGATCCTGCGCCATGCCGCCCTCGGCCTGCTGGCCGCCCTGAGTCTGACGGCCATGGCCGCGACGCCGGCGGCGGGCGATGGCTACGACCACCAGGGCAGGCCTGGCGCTGCCATGCACGGCATGGCCGGAGCCGAGGGTCATCACGGCGACCGCATGGGTCATGACCGGATGGATGATCACATGGGCGGCCTGTCGCCCAGGATGCTGCAGTCGCTCCAGCTCAGCGAGGCCCAGCGCGCCAAGGTGACCGAGCTCACGCAGGCCCAGGCCAAGACGATGCAGGAGCAGATGAGCGAGAGCCGCGCCCGCCACGAGCAGCTCGATCAGCTGTCACGCGCGCCCGGCTTCGATGCCGCCAAGGCCCGCGCCCTGGCCGACGAGCAAGGCCAGCGCATGGCCCAGCATCTGTTTCAGCGCGCCCAGCTCCAGTCCCAGTTGCGCGCGCTGCTGACGCCCGAGCAGCTCAAGCAGCTCGACGCCCGCGCGGCCGAGGCGCGTCCGCAGGACGGCAAGGGTCCGAGGCCGCAGTCGCGCTGATGCCCCGGTCCGGCTTCAGCGGAAGCCGGCGCGGTCGAACACCATCTGCGCCTTGGTGCGGTACATCGCGAGCTGACCGATCGGCAGCTCGTCGACCTTGAAGGCACCCAGTGCCTTCAGCGCCGGATTGCTGGTCTTGACGCTGGCGACCACTGGCCATTCGTTGTTGCCGTCGGCCAGGTAGCGCTGGGCCTGATCGCTGGCCAGGTATTCGAGGAACTTGACGGCGGCTTGCGGATTGGGCGCGTGCTTCAGCATGCCGCCGCCCGAGACGTTGACGTGGGTGCCGTGGCCCTTCTGGTCTGGCGTGATGACGCCCACGCTTTCCATCACCTTGCGGTCGGCCGGATCGGTCGAGCGCATCAGGCGGGCGACGTAGTACGAGTTGGCGATCGTGACGCCGCATTCGCCAGCGGCCACGGCCTTGATCTGGTCCGTGTCGCCGCCCTTGGGCGCGCGCGCGAAGTTGGCCACCAGGCCCTTGGCCCATTGCTCGCCCTTGGGTTCGCCCTCGTGCGCGATCACCGAGGCCAGCAGCGAGATGTTGTAGGGGTGCGAGCCCGAACGCGAGCAGAACTTGCCCTTGAGCGCCGGCAGCGCCAGATCGGCGTAGTTGCGCACTTGATCGGGCTTGACATCGAGCTTGTTGTAGACGATCAGGCGGGCCCGGGTCGAGAACGAGAACCAGTCGTCGGTGCGCAGATAGCCCGGAATCCGGCTTTCGAGCAGCTTGGACTTGACCGGAGCGAACAGGCCCATGTCATGCGCCTGCGCCAGTCGCGCCGCGTCCACGGTCAGCAGCACATCGGCCGGGCTGCGATCGCCCTCGTTCTTGATGCGCTCGAGCAGCTCCTCCTCCTTGCCCTCGATCCGGTTGATCTTGATGCCGGTCTGCTGGGTGAAGTCGCTGTAGAGCGCCTCGTCGGTCTGGTAATGGCGCGCCGAGTAGAGGTTGACAACCGGCTCGGCGGCCTGGATACCCAGGGCGGTGCCGGCCAGCAGCAGGGAGAGCAGGGGGGGGCGGATAGACATGAGGGGCTCCGGATCAAGGTCGGGGGTGTGAGCGATTCCAGGAATCGACCATCAGATGGTAAATGAGACTGATTATCAACCGTATTGCTCGCCCGTGCATGGCTCGCGATGGCCGGGTTTTGAACGCTGTCAGCAAAAAAGCCGGAAAGCCCCGAAATCCTGCTATACTTGTGTTTTCAGCGGCTGTAGCTCAGTTGGATAGAGTACTTGGCTACGAACCAAGGGGTCGTGGGTTCGAATCCTGCCAGCCGCACCATATACAGAAAACGCAGCGCCAACGGCTGCGTTTTCAGCGTGAGAGTTTCATCCGTCGCAAGGCGGACTACGGTTTAGCGGCTGTAGCTCAGTTGGATAGAGTACTTGGCTACGAACCAAGGGGTCGTGGGTTCGAATCCTGCCAGCCGCACCAATCAAAAAACCTGCAACAGTTCTTGTTGCGGGTTTTTTTTTGCCCTTAGACTTTTCTCATGAGCCAAGCCTTCACCCATGACACCGATGCCGAGGACGACGACGAAGCGCCCGGCGCGCCCCGGCTGCCCGTCGGCGGCAGGAACTACATCACCCGCGCCGGCCATGACCGGCTGCGCGCCGAGCTGCTGCAGCTGCTCGATGTCGAGCGCCCGAAGATGGTCGAGATCGTGCACTGGGCCGCCAGCAACGGCGACCGTTCGGAAAACGGCGACTACCTCTACGGCAAGAAGCGGCTGCGCGAGATCGATCGCCGCATCCGCTTCCTGACCCGGCGCCTCGATATCGCGCTGGTGGTCGACGCTTCGCTGCACCACGGCGGGGACCAGGTCTATTTCGGCGCTACCGTGCGCTATGCGCGCGAGGATGGCAGCGAGACCACCGTCACGATACTCGGCATCGACGAGGTCGATAGCGCGCAGGGTCAGGTCAGCTGGGTCGCGCCGGTGGCGCAGGCCCTGCTGAAGGCGCGCGTGGGCGACGAGGTCCGTCTGCGCACGCCCGCCGGCTGGGACACTTTGGAGCTGCTCGAGGTCAGCTACCCGGCACCCGCCGCCTGAGGCGCGAGCCGGCGTCGGCGCTGGCGGCTCAGTGCGCCGCCGTCTTGTCGTCGCCCGGGCGCTCGCGCAGGATCCGCATCACCGTCGGCGTGCGCTTGAGGCTGCGCAGCACATGGGCCAGGTGGATGCGGTCGCGCACCGCCACCGTGAACCGGATGTCCAGGTCGGACAGCACGGGCTCCTTGCTCATTTCCAGGTGGGTGATGTCGGCCTCGGCCGCCGTCAGCGCCGCGGCCACCTTGGCCAGCGCGCCCTTGATGTTGTTGAGCGTGATCAGCAGGCGGGTCTCGAAGGAGCGCGCTGGTTCGTCCGACCACTCGACCTCGGTGAAGCGCTCGCTGTCGCGCAGCAGTTGCTTGCGGATCACCGGGCAGTCGTCGGTGTGTACCACCAGGCCCTCGCCGCGTCCCAGGTAGCCCACGATCGCGTCGCCCGGTATCGGGTGGCAGCAGGTGGCGTAGCGCACCGAGGCGCCCTCGCTGCCGTCGAGCGCCAGCACGCCCTGGCTGATCTGGTCATGGCCGCCGGCGTAGCGCTCCTGCGTCATCAGCAGCACGTCGGGCTTCTGGCCGGACTCGCCGAGCAGGGCGGCCAGCTTGATCGCGACCATGGTCGCGATGCGCTTGCCCAGGCCGAGGTCGGTCAGCAGCTCCTCGCGGCTCTTGTTGCCGGTGAAGCGCAGCAGCTTGTCCCACAGGCCCTGGGTCGGGCCGCCGGTCGCGGGCAGGCTGGCGATGCCTTCGGCGCGCAGCGACTGCAGCAGCAGCCGTTCGCCGAGTTCGCGCGACTCCTTGATCTCCATCGTCTTGAGATGGTGGCGGATCTTGGAGCGCGCCCGGCCCGTGCGCACGAAGCTGAGCCAGGCCGGGTTCGGCTTGGCGTGCTGCGAGGTCGCGATCTCGACCACGTCGCCGTTCTTGAGCTCGGTGTGCAGCGGGCTTTGCTCGCGGTTGATCAGCGCGCCGATCGCATGCGAGCCGATGTCGGTATGGATCGCGTAGGCGAAGTCGACCACGGTCGCGCCGCGCGGCATCGCCATGATGCGGCCCTTGGGCGTGAAGACATAGACCGCCTCCGGGAACAGGTCGATCTTGACATGGTCCCAGAACTCGGCCGCGTCATGGGTCTCCTGCTGGATGTCGAGCAGCGACTGCAGCCATTGCGTGCTGAGGTCCTGGGCCGCCGCGCTGTCGGGCTCGCTGGCCTTGTAGAGCCAGTGCGCGGCCACGCCCGACTCGGCCACCACGTCCATCGGCTCGGTGCGCAGCTGGAACTCGATGTTGGTGCCGAACGGCCCCACCAGCGTCGTGTGCAGCGACTGGTAGCCGTTGGCCTTCGGGATCGCGATGTAGTCGCGGAACTTGCCCGGCAGCGGCTTGTAGAGTTGATGCAGCACGCCCAGGGCGGTGTAGCAGTTCATCAGCTCGGGCAGCACGATGCGAAAGCCGTAGATGTCGGTGACCTGCGCGAACGACAGGTGCTTGAGCTGCATCTTGCGGTAGATCGAGAACAGCGTCTTCTGCCGTCCCCGGATGCGCGTTTCCATGCCCTGCTGGCCGAAAGCGGCCTCGACCTCGGTCTGCACGCGCGCGATCAGATCCTTGCGCCGGTTGCGCGACTTGTCGAGCGCCTTCTCCAGGATCTCGTAGCGCCAGGGAAACAGGTGCTTGAAGGCCAGCTCCTGCAGTTCGCGGTAGCTGTGGTTGAGCCCGAGCCGGTGCGCGATCGGCGCGTAGATCTCCAGCGTCTCGGACGAGATCCGGCCCCACTTGCTGCGCGGCATGTCGCCCATGGTGCGCATGTTGTGGGTGCGGTCGGCCAGCTTGATCAGGATCACGCGCACGTCGCGCGCCATCGCCAGCAGCATCTTGCGGAAGGACTC
>JBDLVJ010000258.1:0-5354 GCA_039804875.1 Pseudomonadota bacterium
ATCAAGGCGCTGCACGAGCGCATGCACAAGCTGATGGGCGAGTTCCCGCGCTGGCGACGCGAGCTGCAGGCCCGGCTCAAGCAGACCGGCAGCGAGGCGCTGCAGGTGACCGTGACCCACCTGATCGACGACCTGCGCCCGAAATACGCCGACCGGCCCGAGGTCAGTGCCTTCCTCGACGCGGTGCTGGCCGACATCGTCGCCAGCGGCGAATCGCTGCGCGAGTCGACCCATGCCGAGGGCGATATCGAGACCACCACCTACTCGAGCACGCTCGCGGTGCAGCGCTACCTGGTCAACCTGCTGGTCGAGCACCCGGCCGACGGCGCGCGCCCCGTGATCTACGAGGACCATCCGACACTGCAGAACCTGGTCGGGCGGATCGAGCATGTGGCGCACATGGGCACGCTGCTGAGCAACTTCACGCTGATACGCAGCGGCGCGCTGCAGCGCGCCAACGGCGGCTTCCTGGTGCTCGACGCGCTCAAGGTGCTGAGCCAGCCCTATGCCTGGGAGGGGCTCAAGCGCTGCCTGAAGGCGGGCCGGGTCCGGATCGAGTCGCTCTACGACCTGATCGGCCTCAACAGCACGGTGCAGCTCGAGCCCGAGCCGATGCCGCTTGAGCTCAAGATCGTGCTGATCGGCGAACGCCAGGTCTACTACCTGCTGTGCCAGTACGACCCCGAGTTCGGCGCGCTGTTCAAGATCAACGCCGACCTCGAGAGCGAGATCCCGCGCAGCCCGGACAACACCCTGATCTACGCGCGCCTGATCGCCACCCTGGCGCGGCGCGAGGCGCTGCGCCCGCTGTCGGCGGCGGCCGTCGCGCGGCTGATCGAACATTCGGCGCGGCTGGCCGACGATGCCGAGCGCCTGACCGCGCGCACCCGGCCGCTGGCCGACCTGATGCGCGAGGCCGAGTATTTCGCCGGTCAGGCGCAATCGGACTGGATCGAAGCCGGCCATGTCGAGGCGGCGCTGCAGGGGCGCCGGCGCCGCAACGAGCGCCTGCGGCTGCGCTACCAGGAGGCCATGCTGCGCGGCCAGCTGCTGATCGACAGCGGCGGCAGCCAGGTCGGGCAGGTCAACGGGCTGGCGGTGGTACCGCTCGACGACAGCAGCTTTGGTCATCCGATGCGCATCACGGCGACGGTGCGCGCCGGCGAGGGCCAGGTGATCGACATCGAGCGCGAGGTCAGGCTCGGCGGGCCGATCCACTCCAAGGGCGTGCTGATCCTGTCGGCCTTCCTGGCTGCGCGCTTTGGCGCGCGCGAGCCGCTCTCGCTCAAGGCCAGCCTGGTGTTCGAGCAGTCCTATGGCGGCGTCGAGGGCGACAGCGCCTCGCTGGCCGAACTCTGCGCGCTGCTGTCGGCGCTGTCGGGCGTGCCGATCCGGCAGTCGCTGGCCATGACCGGCTCGGTCAACCAGCTCGGCGTGGTCCAGCCGATCGGCGGAGTCAACGAGAAGATCGAGGGCTTCTTCGATCTCTGCGCGGCGCGCGGCCTCAGCGGCGAACAGGGAGTGCTGATCCCGCAGGCCAATGTCTGCCAGCTGATGCTGCGCGCCGACGTGGTCGAGGCGGTGCGCGCGGGCCGGTTCCAGGTCTGGGCCGTCAGCGACGTCGATCAGGCACTCGAACTGCTGACCGGCCATCCGGCTGGCGCCCCCGACGCCCAGGGCCGGATGGCGGCGGGCTCGGTCAACGCGCGGGTCGCGACCCGGTTGGCGAGACTGGCGCCAAAACGCCACGCGGCGGAAGCGGCGGCCGCCAGAAAACCAGCCCAGCCAAGCGGCAAGCCCTGAATCCAGATCGATGGACAGCGAGGCCAGCGCGCGACCCGGGCGGAAGCCTCAGCCGCTGAGCAGCGCGATCACCTCGTCGTCCTCGACCGGGTCGAAATGGCGGTAGCACTGACCCACGGCCTCGAAATCATCGGGCGCGCTCAGGCAGATGACCTCGTCGGCCAGCGGTCGCACGCGGGCGAGCGCATCGGGCGCGGCCACCGGCACCGCGCAGACCAGCCGGGCCGGCTGGCGCTGGCGCAGGCCGTGCAGCGCGGCGATCATGGTGGCGCCGGTCGCCAGCCCGTCATCGACCACGATCACGATCCGGCCCGCCGGGTCGATCGGCGGGCGAATCGGCGTGTACCGGGCGCGGCGCGACTGGATGGTGAGCCGCTGCGCGTGCTTCTCGGCCGCGAGGTAGTCCTGATCGGCCCCCAGCGCGGCCGCATGGGGCGCGACATAGGTCCAGCCGCTCTCGTCGACCGCGCCGACCGCGACCTCCGCCGCATAGGGCGAGCGCAGCTTGCGCACCAGCACGACATCGAAGTCGCCGCCGAGCTCGCGCGCGATGGCCTTGGCCATCGGCACGGCGCCACGCGGGATCGCCAGCACCAGCGGATGGCGCTCGCGGTAAGCCTCGAGCGCCCGGGCAAGCTGGCGCGCGGCATCGAGTCGGTCCTGGAACATCATGCGGGGCTCCTGTGATGCGGCTCAGCCGGCGCGCTGCGGCTGCAGCAGTTCGATCCGGAAGTCGGGCTCGTAGGGCGGCACATGGCATTCGACGATGCCGGCCGGTGCGATCTGCAGCCTGGCACCGATCACATCGGCCGCGATCGGCAGAGTGGCGGCGCAGCGGTCGGCCAGCACGGCCACGCGGATCTCGGCCGGCCGCTGGCGCGTCAGGTAGTCCAGCACCCTCAGCAGCGAATGCCCGGTGTAGAGCACGTCGTCGACCAGCAGCAGGGTCCAGCCGGCCAGGTCGAGCGCGTCCTGCCGGGGCGGCTCGGTCAGGCGGGTCTCGGGGTGCAGCAGGGTCAGGTCGTCGGCATAGCGCTTGACCCTCAGGTCGAGGCGCAGCGGCTGGGCCAGCCCGTGCCGGCGCACCAGGCGCTCGGACAGCCGGTCGGCCAGCGGCGCGCCGCGGCGCAGGATGCCGATCAGCGCGACCCGGCTGCGTCCGTGCAGCAGAATGGCAGCCTGCAAGGCCATGGCGTCGAGCAAGACCTCAAGCTCGGCCGCGTCGTAGAGGCAGCTCCTGCAGCCTGGCGTTGCATCCATACCACCCCCCTGACCGGGGTCGAATGCCCCGCTGCTCGGAGATTCTGGACAGCGCCGGGCCAGCTGTCAATCGCGCCGGACCGGCAGCTTCCGCCGGTTCAGGCTGCTTCGGCGGCGGGCTCGGTGAGGCCGATGCGGTCTAGCGCCTCGGCCAGCTGCGCGACGCAGCGCTCGGGCTGGCGCAGCTTGTCGAGCCCGAACAGGCCGATGCGGAAGGTCGAGAAGCCGGCCGGCTCGTCGCACTGGAGCGGCACGCCGGAGGCGGTCTGCAGGCCGAGCGCGAGGAACTTGCTGCCGTTCTGGAGGCCGGGGTCGTCGGTGTAGCTCACCACCACGCCTGGGGCCTGGAAGCCGGACGCCGCCACGCTGCGGATGCCGCGGCGCTCAAGCAGCGCGCGCACCTGGCGGCCCAGCTCGATCTGCTCCTGGCGCACCCGCTCGAAGCCGTGGGCGCGCGTCTCCTGCATCACGTCGCGCAGCCGCAGCAGCGCGTCGGTCGGCAGGGTGGCGTGGTAGGCATGGCTGCCGTTTTCGTAGGTCTCCATGATCTGCAGCCATTTCTTCAGGTCGGCCGCGAAGCTGGTGCTGCTGGTCGCGTCAATGGCGGCGCGGGCGCGCTCGCTCAGCATCACCATGGCGCAGGCGGGCGAGCCGCTCCAGCCCTTCTGCGGCGCGCTGATCAGCAGGTCGATGCCGCAGTCCTGCATGTCGACCCAGAGCGTGCCCGAGGCGATGCAGTCGAGCACGAACAGGCCGCCCGCCTCGTGCACCGCGTCGGCCACCGCCTTCAGGTAGTCGTCGGGCAGGATCATGCCGGCCGAGGTCTCGACATGGGGCGCGAACACCACGTCGGGCCTGAACTCGCGGATCGCGGCGACCACCTCGTCCACCGGACAGGGCGCCCAGGGCGACTGCGGCTGATCCGAGACCCGGCGCGCCTTCAGCACGACCGATTCGGCCGGAATCGATCCGGCATCGAAGATCTGGCTCCAGCGGTAGCTGAACCAGCCGTTGCGGATCACCAGCGCCTTCTTGCCGGTGACGAACTGGCGCGCGACCGCCTCCATGCCATAGGTGCCGCCACCGGGGACCAGCGCGACCGAGCGGGCGCGGTAGACCTCCTTCAGGGTGGCCGAGATGTCCCGCATCACGCCCTGGAAGCGGCGCGACATGTGATTCAGCGAGCGGTCGGTGTAGACGACCGAGAATTCGAGCAGGCCGTCGGGATCGACGTCGGGCAGCAAAGCGGGCATGCGGGTCTCCTTTTGATTCTGGAAAAGCTTAGCACGCCACTGCCCGGCCTGTCGCCTGGGCTGGCCCGGCGACAGGCCTGACGCTCAGGCGCCGAAGCGCTGCCGCAGCTCCTGCAGGCCCAGCTCGTCGAGCACCCGCTGCAGCCGCTCGCGCGCGCTGGCCTGGGCCTTGCCGTTGCCGACCTTGCGCGCCAGGATCAGCTCGTTCTTCATCGAATGCTCCCAGCCGACCAGCTCGGTCACCGTGACCTGGTAGCCGTGGGCCTCGAGTTCGAGGCAGCGCAGCACGTTGGTGATCTGGCTGCCGAACTCGCGCGTGTGCAGCGGGTGGCGCCAGAGCTCGCTCAGCGGCGTGCGCGACAGTGTCAGCGCCTTGTGCTTGCGCAGCACGCTGGCGACCTCGGCCTGGCAGCAGGGCACCAGCACCATGCAGCGCGCGTGGCGCGCCAGGCCGAAGGCGATCGCGTCGTCGGTCGCGGTGTCGCAGGCGTGCAGCGCGGTCACGACATCGACCTCGGCCGGGATCTGGTCCGAGGTCATCGCCTCCTGCACCGTGGTCGCGACAAAGCGCATGCGGTCGAAACCAAGCCGTGCGGCCAGCTCGCGGGAGCGCTCGACCAGTTCGGCGCGGGTCTCGACACCGTAGACCCAGCCGACCTCGCGCTGGGCGCAGAACAGGTCGTAGAGCATGAAGCCGAGGTAGGACTTGCCGGCGCCGTGATCGACCAGCGTGACATCGCCGCGCGCGTCGAGCGCTTCCCGCAGCAGCGGTTCGATGAACTGCAGCAGGTGGTTGACCTGCTTGAGCTTGCGCCGCGTGTCCTGGTTGAGCTTGCCCTCGCGCGTCAGGATATGGAGTTCCTGCAGCAAGGCGGTGGACTGGCCGGGGCGCAGCTCGGGCAGCTGTTGCTGGATCGACGCTTGCGGCGCTTGCCCTTGGGCGTCGCGTGAGGAGGCGCCGGGGCGCTTACGGGTGGGTTTCGGGGATGCGGGAGCTGACATGCGCCGATGATAGGCCAGGCGCCGTGGCGGCGCGCA
>JBDLVJ010000259.1:0-3189 GCA_039804875.1 Pseudomonadota bacterium
GCTGATCGGCCAGCGCATAGAGCAAGGCGCCGAACAGGCTGACGCACAAGCCATGGAGCAGACCCGGCAGGGGGTGGCGCACGAAATCGCGCCAGCCCCGGATCAGCCAGAGCAAGGGAGAGGCCAATGTCACGGCGGACACGCGGGCAAGCTTGTCGTTCATCGGGTGCAATGATGGGTGGAAGAAAAGGCGACAGGCCCGATTGAATCACAGGCCGGAGGCCTGGATCAGGCCGCGGGTGTAGGGCATGCGGGGAGCGCGCAGCACGGCCTCGGCGCTGCCCTGCTCCACCACCCGGCCCGAGCGCAGCACCGTGACCTGGTGCGCCATGGCCCAGACCACGGCCAGGTCGTGGGTGATCAGCAGATAGCTCAGGCCGCGCTCGCGCTGCAGGCGCAGCAGCAGCGCGATCACCTGCTGCTGCACCGTGACATCGAGGGCGCTGGTCGGCTCGTCGAGCACGATCAGCTGCGGCTCGATGACCAGCGCGCGCGCGATCGCGATGCGCTGGCGCTGGCCGCCCGAGAACTCGTGCGGGTAGCGCTGCAGCCAGGCCTGCTGCTCGGCCGGAGACAGCCCGGCCAGCAGGCCGACCTCGCGCAAGGCGGCCAGCACGCGCTCCAGGCGCTCGGCCCGCGACAGGCCCGGCTCATGCACCCGCAAGCCCTCGGCGACGATCTGCTCCAGCGTCAGGCGCGGCGACAGCGAGGCATAGGGGTCCTGGAACACGACCTGCACGCACCGTCGCAATCGGCGCAGCTCTGGCCGCTTCAAGTCGAGCCAGTCCTGGCCCAGCACGCGCAAGCGGCCCTGGTGTGGCAGCAGGCCCAGCGCCGCCAGCGCCAGCGTGGTCTTGCCCGAGCCCGACTCGCCGACCACGCCCAGGGTCTGGCCGGGCTCGAGCCTCAGGTCCACCCCCTCGAGCGCGAGCTGGCGGCCACGCATGAACCAGCCGCGCCAGCCGGGCAGCGCCACCGGATAGGCCACACGCAGCCCCACGGCGTCGAGGCAGGCTGGCTGGTCCGAGCCGGTCGCCGGGTCGGCTGGCGCCAGCTCGCGCCGGGGCAGGCTGTCGAGCAGGGTCCGGGTATAGGGCTGGCGCGGCGCGGCAAAGACGGCCTCGACCGCGCCCTGCTCGACCACAAGACCGTCCTTCATGACCAGCACCCGGTCGGCGAAGCGCCGCACCAGATTGAGGTCATGGGTGATGATCAGCACCGCCAGCCCCAGGCGCTGGCGCATCTCGTCGAGCAGGGCCAGCATCTGCAGCCGCAAGCTGGCATCGAGCGCGGTGGTCGGCTCGTCGGCCACCAGCAGCCGGGGCTCGCTCGCCAGCGCCATCGCGATCAGCGCGCGCTGCCGCTGGCCGCCGCTGAGCTGATGCGGGTAGGCGCGCGCCCGAGCCAGGGGGTCGGGCAGACCGACCGATTCCAGCAGCGCCAGCACGCGATCACGCGCCGACGCTCCAGCCAGCCCCCGGTGCAGTTGCAGCACCTCGGCGATCTGCTGACCCAAGGTCAGCAGCGGGTTGAGCGCGCTCATCGGCTCCTGGAACACATAGGCCACCGCGCTGCCGCGCAGCACGCGCAGCTCGGGCTCGGCCAGCGTCAGCAGCTCGCGCCCCTGCAATCGGACCGACCCCGACAGGCGGGCCTGTGGCAGCAGGCGCAGCAGGCTCAGCGCGGAGACCGTCTTGCCCGAGCCCGACTCGCCGACGATGGCCAGCTTCTCGCCCGGCTCAAGGCTGAAATCGATGCCGTGCACGACCTCGCGCCCGCCCAGGCTGACGCGCAGCTCGCGCACGTCGAGCAGGGGTGGCAGCGAGGCGAGCGCGGCTTGCGGCGTCACAGATTGGTCTGTCATGGCGGAACCCTTCATGGTCGGGCCCGGCGCGGATCGAGCGCGTCGCGCAAGGCGTCGCCCATGAAGGTCAGCAGCAGCAGCGTGCTCACCAGCAGCACGAAGGTCGAGAGCGAGATCCACCAGGCGTCGAGGTTGGCCTTGCCCTGGGCCAGCAGCTCGCCGAGCGAAGGCGTGCCGGGCGGCACCCCGAGACCCAGGAAGTCGAGCGAGGTCAGCGCCAGGATGGCCGCGCTCATGCGGAACGGCAGGAAGGTCACGACCGGGGTCAGGCTGTTGGGCAGCAAGTGGCGCCAGATCAGCTGCCAGGGCCCGAGCCCGAGCGCGCGCGCCGCGCGCACATAGTCGAGCTGGCGGTTGCGCAGGAACTCGGCACGCACATAATCGCTCAGGCCCATCCAGCCGAACAGGCTCAGCAGCAACAGCAGCAAGCCCACGCTGGGCTCGAACAGGGCCGAGAAGATGATCAGCAGATAGAGCTCGGGCAGCGCGCTCCAGACCTCGATCAGCCGCTGCAGCAGCAGATCGGTGCCGCCGCCGCAATAGCCCTGGATCGCGCCGGCGGCCAGCCCCAGCAGCACGCCGGAAGCGGTCAACGCGAGCGCGAACAGCACCGAGAGCCGAAAGCCGTACAGCAGGCGCGCGAACAGGTCGCGGCCGCGATCGTCGGTGCCGAGCCAGTTGTCGGCCGAGGGCGGCGCCGGATGCGGCTCGCGCGCGAAATAGTTGATCGTGGCATGGTGATAGCGGTTCGGCGCATGCAGCACCCAGTTGCCCGGCTGCCCGAGCTGGCGCTCGATGAAAGGGTCGAGGTAGTCGGTCGGGGTCTCGAAATCGCCGCCGAAGGTGGTCTCGGGCAAATCCTGCAGCACCGGCGCGTACCAGTGCCCCTGGTAGCGCACCAGCAACGGGCGGTCGTTGGAGAGCAGCTCGGCGCCCAGGCTGAGCACGCACAGCAGGCCGAACAGCCACAGGCTCCAGTAGCCCAGCCGGTGGCCGCGAAAGCGCTGCCAGGCACGCCGCCACGGACCCGGCGAGGGTTGCCAGTCCTGCACCGGCGCGGCGATCGGGGTTTCAGTCGAACTTGACACGCGGATCCACCCACAGATAGCAAAGGTCGCTGAGCAGCCGCGTCACGAGGCCGATCAGCGTGAACAGATAGAGCGTGCCGAGCACGACGGGGTAGTCGCGCCGCATCACGCTCTCGTAGCTCAGCAGGCCCAGGCCGTCGAGCGAGAACAGGGTCTCGATCAGCAGCGAGCCGGTGAAGAAAGCCCCGATGAAGGCGGCCGGAAACCCGGTCACGATCGGGATCAGCGCATTGCGCA
>JBDLVJ010000260.1:0-2809 GCA_039804875.1 Pseudomonadota bacterium
TGGCCATCCGCACCGACATCACGGACCGCGTTCTGGCCAAGCAGCAGCTGATCGAGGCGCAACAGAAGCAAATGCAGATCGCCGCCGACATCCAAAACCATCTGCTGTTCGGCCTGCCGCCGAAGAACCTGCGCGGCATCCTGCTGGCCTGTCATAGCGAAGGCTCGGAGGGCATCGACGGCGATTTCTACCACTTCCAGCGCTTTGATGACCAGACCGTGGATGTGCTGACCGGCGACGTGATGGGCAAGGGCGTCGCGGCCGCCCTGATTGCCGCCGGCGTGAAGAGCGCCTACGACCAGGCTCTCGTCAAGCTGATGGCGAACCGGCAGTTCAACGGCGAACCACCCCCGGTGCAGGCCATCGCCAATGCCATGCATGCCGACCTGATGCAGGACCTGATGCACCTGGGATGCTTCGTGACGCTGACGCTGCTGCGGGTGAACCGGCAGAACAACAGCGTCACCTGGGTCAACGCCGGACACACGCCCACGCTGCTGGGACGGGCCGGCACGGGCGAGGTGCTGGAACTGCTGGGCGAAAACCTGCCGATGGGCGTGCTGTGCGACGAACGATATGTCGAACACCACACCCCGATGCAGGATGGCGACACGCTGCTGCTGTTTTCAGACGGCTTGTCGGAATCAGTCAACCAGGAGGGCGAGCAGTTCGGCATGGGACGCATCAAGGCCCTGCTGGAAACGGGCATGACCCGAGCCGTCTACCCGACCATGATGCTCAACTCCTTGCGCAGCGTGGTGCATGACCATACCGATTTCAGCGTGACTCGCGACGACAGCACCGTGGTGGTGCTGAAATTCAGCGCGACGGACCAGCAACCCTGCTTCGACCGGAACGGACTCTGCGTGGAGCAGCACCTCGACCTGCCGCGCGAACTGGACAAGCTCACCCCGCTGCGCAGCGGCATCGAGGCGATGTGCGACCGCATGGCAGAGGATGACACCCAGATGCTGGTGCTGGCGGCCTTCGAGGCGGCCACCAACATCATCCGGCACACGCCGGAGAAGCTCAAGCGGACCGACATGACCGCCGTGATCAAGCGTTGCGAGCAAGGGGTCGCGGTGGAACTGATCCACGATGGCGAAGCCTTCATTCCCGAGGACGCTGCCATTCCGGACTTCAGCGGCAACAGTTTTGGCGGGTTCGGTCTCTACATCATTGAAAATGCGGTGGATCAGGTCGATTACGCGGCCCCCATGCCGGGACTGGGCGCGATTCGCATGTTCAAGCGCTACGCGCCCGTCACGCATGCCAGCGCCGATTGACACCGCAGGTGCCGGCGCACCGGCAACACCACACGAGAGGGCGGCGCGCATCCATTTCGACTATGCCCTGAGCGGCATTCTGGAAACCGACGCGCAATGGCAGATCCAGCGCTGCAACCAGGCCGGCCTGAGCATTCTCCAGCAGTCATCCAAGGACCTGCAGTCACAGACGCTGGACCGGTTCTTGCTGACCGTGGGTTGCACGGATGTCCAGCCACATTTCCTGCTGCTGCAGGAACAGGGCATATGCCACTCGGTCTTGCGCTTGCCGGGCTCAGGCGGTGCCGTCCAGTGGCTTGAGTTATCGTCGATACAGGCCGAGGACCAGCTCTACATCCACTTCTTCGACGATGTCACGCTGCGCCACGAACAGATCCGGGCCCAGGAAGCCGCGCGCGCGGCGGCGGAAGACGCCAACCGGGCCAAAAGCGCCTTTCTGGCCAATATGAGTCACGAACTGCGCACGCCGCTCAACGGCATCCTGGGCCTGACCCAACTGTGCCTGATGGACGAACTGCCGCTCCAGACACGACAGCATCTGGACAAGGTCGCCCGTTCCGGCCAGACGCTGCTGCGCATGCTCAACGACCTGCTCGACTTCTCGCGTATCGAGTCGGGCAAGATGGCCTACGAGCGGGCGCCGTTCGACCTGTGGGAATTGCTCGAAGAACTGGCCGCCACGGTTTCCCATCTGGCGCTGGGCAAGCCGCTGGAAATCGCGTTCCTGCTCGACCCCGGCACGCCACGCTGGCTGGTGGGCGACCGTTTTCGCCTGCAGCAGGTGCTGATCAATCTGCTGGGCAACGCGGTGAAGTTCACCGCGCAGGGCGAGGTGGCGCTGGAGATCAGCTGGACCCAGGGGCTTGACGAGAGCGCCGTTGACAGCGATGAAGGCCATTTGCGGCTGGCGGTGAGGGACACGGGACCGGGGCTGGACGCCGCCACGCTGGCCCGCCTGTTCCAGCCGTTCACCCAGGCCGACGACAGCACCACGCGCCGTTTTGGCGGCACCGGCCTGGGCCTGGCGATTTCCCGTCAACTGGCGCGTGGCATGGGCGGCGAGCTGCACGCCAGCAGCCAAGTCGGCCAGGGCAGTTGCTTCCAAGTCCAGTTGCCCCTGCGGCGCGATCCGGCGGCCCCCGCCCACCATGGACAGGCACCGGGCAAGGTCGCCGTGAGCTCGGACCGGCCCTTGACCCGCCAGGCCCTGCATCAGCTGGTGCGATCGGTGGGCGGCGAGGTCATCGACGGACATGCCGATGATCCGTCCGGGGTCGCGCCGAGCGCATGCATCATCGATCTGGACGCCACCGCCGCCTCGACATGGAGCGCCTCTTTTGCAGCCCGATGCACCACCCTGCTGCTGACCGACGCACAGGACGCCGGCCAGTGGCGCCAGCGAACGCGACAGCAGCCGGCGTCGCGGGTCGTCACCCGCCCCTTGACGCCAGCGGGCCTGCTGTGCGCCTTGACCCCCGCGCCATCGGCTGCCAGCGCTCGCCAGGACTGGGATCTGCCAGACG
>JBDLVJ010000261.1:0-7347 GCA_039804875.1 Pseudomonadota bacterium
AGAGCTGAGTCTTTTCGTGGCGGGGGAGGTCAGCGGCCGAGACCGCTTTCTCCAGCCAGCGCCTGACGGTCTGGTAGAGCGCCGGATAGGTGATCGGCGTCATTGGGTCCCTGGCCGATGCCAAGATCGGCGTCTCGGCAGGGGCCTGCAGGAAGTCGCCCAGGCCGCGAGCGGAGAGGTAGTCGTTCAGGGCCTCGCGCGCCTGCCGGTTGAGCGTGACATGCCGGTTCTTGGCGCCCTTGCCGTGGACCTTGAGCGCCAGGCCCTCGGGCAGCGTGACCAGGTCGACGAGCCGCGCGGCCAGCAGCTCGCTGGCCCGCAGGCCCATGGATTCCAGAAATCGCAGCACGAAGCGCATCCGGTGGATGGCCGGGGACGGCTCTTCCTGCTCGAAGTAGCGCAGCAGCGCCTGCATCGCGCCTTCCGTGATCGCCTTGACCTCGCCGGAAGCAGTCTGGTCATCGCCCTGCTTCCTGGAGACCAGCCGGAACGGATTGGCCTCGACATGCCGGGCCTCGACCAGCCAGTCCAGCCAGGCTGAAACGACGATCAGGGCCTGCTTGCGGCTGCCTGGCGTGAGCTGACCCCGGAACGGCGCCCAGCCCAGTTCGCCGGGAGAGGCCTTGCGGCGCGAGATGAAGTGGGACGGAATCTCGCGCAGGAACCCGGTGAAGGCCACCGCATCCTGCACGCTCAACTGCTGCGGCGAGACGCCCGATCGCTCATGGCGCAACCAGACCAGGAAGCGCCCGACTTCGCGCGCATAGACCTTGCGCGTGGCATCCGAACTGGCCCGGGCCGCGATCCAGGCCTCGACCATCTGCTCGGTCGTGACCTGGCCCAGCAGGCTGCCGGCCAGGACAGGAGGCGCTGGCACGGATGCCACCAGAACCCTCCCCGTCTGCCGGCTCGTTCCAAAGAACGGCAGCGCCTGCGCCTCGCGCGGCAGCAGCGTGCGCAGGAAGGCCTCGATGCGCTGCGCCTTGGCCTTGCCCACCGCCGGCAAGGTCTTGTACCAGGCTCCGCCGGCGCTGACCCGGGCATTCAACTCGCCCAGCGTGTGAAAGCCGGCCAGGTCCAGCTTGCGGGCAAGCGCCTCGTCGAACCAACCGCCGACGAAGTCCGAAGGACTCGGCGCCTCGGCCACCGCCGATTCGAGTGACCTCAGCAGCTCGATCTGGCGCTTGCGCAGCCGCTCTCTTCGCTGTGCCTTCGGGTCGGGTCTCTGGGCCTCGCCACAGATTTCGGTGTAGAGCTCGATGACCTCGGCCTCGCTCCAGTCGTCGAGCCCGCGCTCGGCGATGAAGTCCTCAAGAGTTGGATGGACCGATTCGACCACGCGGATCGTCAGGCCGATTAGGCGTGCCGACGGCTCGCCCCGGCGCCGCGCGGCGGCGCGCACCTGGTCGACCACCAGCCGGTGGGCAGTGACGGCCTCGTGGCCGTGCTCGATGCCCAGGTAGCGCCGGGCGCAGTCCGTCCGCTCCAGCCCCTCGGCGATCGCGCGCAGGTAGGCGAAGTGGTGCGGTCCGAGGCGGCGGCTGAAACGGGAGCCGGTCGGGGACGAGTGGCGGGGGCGGTATGTCCCTGTGGGCATTGGAATCTCCACGACGGTGTGGCTGGTTCAGGAGCTGAGGCAGGTTTTGTCAGCTGGATTTTAACTAAAGATAATTGAAGTTATCTTTAATTTATGCCACCAAAAAAACAACGGAACCTGCCCCAGGGCGATCGCGCTATGTAGCCGGGGTCTGAGGCGCAGTGGAACAGAAAACCCTGTTAAGCGGTCATTTTGGGTGGCCAAGAATTGACTGGCCAAGATAAGATGACTTTCGAGTTCTTGGCCAGGTCTGCTTGAGTTGGTCAGGATTGGTAGACCCCAAATGACCAGGAGCCTCTCGTGAGCAACCGCAACTTTCCCGGCAAAAAGACAGAAGGGCGGAGCGGGCTCATGACGCCGCGCCGGGCGCGCGAAGGGCATGAGACGCCGGTCCAGCAGCTGCCGCTGCACATCGGGGGTGAAGACCTGATCGAAGCTACCGACCGAATCATGAAGACGCCGGCCGAGCCTCAGCCGCTGGGCATGGGCGTCAAGGTCGCGCGCCTCTACCTGCGGGTCAGCACCGACGAGCAGGATCTACAGCGCCAGGAGCGGATTCACGAGGATGCGCGACGGGCCGGCTATTACGTCGCCGGCGTCTACCGCGAGAAGGCCTCGGGTGCGCGGGCTGACCGGCCCGAGCTGCTGCGCATGATCGCCGACCTGCAGCCCGGCGAGGTCGTCATCGCCGAGAAGATCGACCGCCTGAGCCGCCTGCCGCTGGCCGAGGCCGAGCAACTGGTCGATGCGATCCGTGCCAAGGGCGCGCGGCTGGCCATTCCTGGGTTGGTGGATCTCAGCGAAGTGACCGCCAGCACAGAGGGCGTGACGCACATCGTGCTGGAGGCGATGCAGGAGCTGCTGCTCAAGCTGGCCCTGCAGATGGCCCGTGACGACTACGAGACCCGGCGCGAACGTCAGCGCCAGGGCATTCAGCTGGCCCGGACGGCTGGCAAGTACGCCGGTCGTCGAGCCGATACAGCGGCCCATGAGCGCATCATCGGGCTGCGCAAGAGCGGCCTGACGATCAAGCGCACCGCCGAGCTGGCAGGCTGCAGCATCAGCCAGGTCAAGCGCATCTGGGCTCAGCACCAGCCACGGTGCTGAGCCGATGCCGGTCAACTTCCTGTCCCAGGCGCAGCGCGAGCAGTACGGCTGCTACACCGACATGCCCATGCCTGACGACATGGATCGCTGCTTTCACCTCGATGACGTCGATCTGGAGCGGATCGCGCACAAGCGGGGCGACCACAACCGACTCGGTTTCGCGGTGCAGCTGGGCACCGTGCGCTACCTGGGGACTTTCCTGGACGATCCGCTGGCGGTGCCGCCACGGGTGTTGCAGACTCTGTCGCGTCAGCTCCAGCTTGCTCCCATCGATGCAGAGGGCGTGGCTGCCTACCGTGCCGGGAAACAGCGCTGGCAGCACGCGCAGGAGATCAGATCACGGTATGGGTATGTCGAGATCACAGAACCCCTGGTGGGGTGGCGCCTGAGCCGGTGGCTGTATGCGCTGTGCTGGACCGGCACCGATCGGCCGAGCGTGCTGTTCGAGCGGGCGACGACCTGGCTGATGACACACAAGGTGCTGTTGCCCGGCATCAGCATCCTCGAACGCCATGTGGCTCGCTTGCGCAGCCGGGTGGAGCGGCGCCTGTGGCGCGCTCTAACCCAGGGTGTCAGCCTGGCCCAGCAAGTTGAGCTTGAGGCTCTGCTGAGCGTGCCGGCTGGCCAGCGCCAGTCGCCCCTCGATCGCTTGCGAACCGGGCCGGTGAAGGTCAGCAGCACGTCGCTGGTCAACGCCCTGCTGCGATTGAAGTCGGTCCGTGAACTGGGCATCCGGGTGCCGACGATCGCGCGCATACCGCCTTCGCGGGTGCTGGCCTTGGCCCGCTACGCCAGCGCGGCCAGGGCGTCCGCCATTCTGCGGTTGCCGAATCCGCGCCGTTTGGCCACGCTCGTGGCCTTCGTTCATTGCCTGGAAGCCTCGGCCCAGGACGACGCGCTGGACGTGCTCGATGCGCTGCTCGGCGCGCTGTTCTCCGGCGCCGCCAAGGCCGAGAAGAAGGCTCGCCTGCGCACCCTGAAGGACCTGGACCTGGCAGCCGGGATACTGGCTCGGGCTTGCGAGACGCTGCTCGACAGCGAGGTGCCGGATGGCGAGGTGCGTGCCCAGGTGTTTGACAAGACTTCCCGAGAAGTCCTGGCCCAGGCGCTGCAAGGGGTGATCGGTACGATTCGCCCAAACGGCGGGGTCTACCAGATCGAGCTGGCACAGAAGTACAAGACTGTGCGGCGCTTCCTGCCGATGCTGCTCGAGCAGATTCGTTTTGGCGCCAATGCGACGGGTCTGCCGGTGGTCGCCGCGCTCGACTGGTTGCGGCTCAACCTGACGCGCAGGAAGCCTGCGAGCAACGCGCCGCACGAGGTGATCGGCAAGACCTGGAAGTCGCATGTCCTGTGCGATGACGGCAGCGTCGATCTGCAGGCCTATGCGTTCTGCGTGCTCGAGCAGCTGCACATGGCGCTCAAGCGACGCGACGTGTTTGTGGCGCCCAGCTGGCTCTACGGTGATCCGCGCGCGGGCCTGCTCGACGGCGCCGAGTGGCTGACGATGCGGCCGATCATCTGTCGCACGCTCGACCTGTCCATCACCCCCGAGCCGACCTTGAACGCCTTGGCGGTCGAACTCGATCGCACCTACCAGGCGGTGGCGGGCAGGCTACCGCAGAACCCGGCCGTGCGATTCGAGACAGTCGGCGACAGGACCGAGCTGGTGCTCACCGCACTGGACAAGCTCGACGAGCCGGACTCTCTGGTGACCTTGCGGGCGAAGGTCAGCGGCCTGCTGCCACGCGTGGACCTGCCGGAGCTGATCCTGGAGGTCGCGGCCCGCACCGGCTTCACCGAGGCGTTCACCCACCTCTCGGAGCACACCGCCCGCGCGACCGATCTGCACATCAGCCTGTGTGCGGTGCTGATGGCCGAGGCGTGCAATACCGGCCTGGAGCCGTTGGTACGAGACGACGTCGCTGCGCTCAAGCGCGACCGGCTGTCCTGGGTCGATCAGAACTACTTGCGAGACGAGACGCTGAGTGCGGCCAACGCCCTGCTGGTCTCTGCTCAGAGTGGCATGGAACTGGCCCGCCAATGGGGCGGTGGCGACGTGGCCTCGGCCGACGGCATGCGCTTCGTGGTGCCAGTGCAAATGGTGCATGCCGGCCCCAATCCGAAATACTTCGGCACCGGTCGCGGTGTCACCTGGTACAACCTGCTGTCGGACCAGTTCTCCGGGCTCAACGACATGACCGTGCCAGGGACACTGCGTGACAGTCTGGTCCTGCTGGCCGTGCTCCTCGACCAGCAAACCGAACTGCAGCCCACGCAGGTCATGACCGACACCGGTGCCTACAGCGATGTGGTATTCGGTCTGTTCCGGCTGCTGGGCTACCGCTTCAGTCCGCGCCTGGCCGATGTCGGCGGCACCCGCCTGTGGCGTCTGGATACGCAGGCCGACTACGGTTTGCTCAACCCGATCTCGGCACACCCGTTGCGCCTGCAGCGCATCGCACCGCACTGGGACGACATGCTGCGCCTGGCCGGCTCACTCAAGCTAGGGCGGGTGCCGGCCGCCGGCATCATGCGCACCCTGCAGGTCGGCGACCGGCCGACCCGTCTAGCCCAGGCCATCGCCGAGCTGGGCCGCCTCGACAAGACCCTGCACACGCTGCGCTACCTCGACGACGAGGCGCAGCGTCGTCGCACGCTGATCCAGCTCAACCGGGGCGAGAGCCGTCATTCGGTTGCCAGAGCGGTCTTCCATGCCCGGCGTGGCGAACTGCGGCAGCGCTATCGCGAGGGGCAGGAGGATCAACTGGGGGCACTCGGGCTCGTGCTCAACATGATCGTGCTCTGGAACACGGTCTACATGGAAGCGGCCTTGGCGCAGCTGCGTGCCGAGGGTCACACGGTCAAGGCAGCGGACGTGGCCCGGCTGTCACCCCTGGTGCATGAGCACATCAATATGCTGGGGCGCTATTCGTTCTCGGTGCCGGACTCGGTGGTCAGAGGCGAGTTGCGGCCGCTGCGGGATCCCCCGGATGGGGCCAGCATGAATTCTTGGCCATCCAAGTTGACCGCTTAACAGGATTTACTGTTCCACTGCGCCTCAGACCCCAATATCGTGCGTGAGTTGCTCGGTACGATGGCCGCCCAGGGGGCCGCTGGTGGCTTTGTCGTAACGTCTGGCGTTTTCACGGCCGAAGCGCGGGCTTTTGCCAAGGGGGTCAACATCGAGTTGATCGACGGCACAGCCCTCGCAGCAATGATTGATCAGGCTTGTGCTGCCGATGTGACCAGACCAGTCATGGCTGTGCCCGAACCTGCGACTGAACCTGCTTGTCCCCTGTGCCGCAGTCCAATGATCAAGCGCACTGCCAGGCAGGGGACGAACATCGGTAACCATTTCTGGGGTTGTGCGACGTTCCCGAAATGCCGTGGCGTCAGGGCCGTTGAATGATTCTTCTCCATCCGGGGTTCGCATGCCGTGGCTGCTGTCAGACCATTTTCGCCTGCAGCGCGAAGGAATGCCTGATACTCATCGCCGCGTAAGTGACATTTGAAGTACCTGGAACTGATCCGCGCCCCTTTCAGGAAGGCGGCAGGACTGAGATGCCGGGTGAATTCGTGCCCCGGCTCCATGCCTCAGCCATCGTTCCTGTCATGATCTTATCTATCACACTGACCTCGTCACTGAGGATGCTCGACGAGCAAGTCAACCGAGCCACTGGTTTCGCAGGCACACATTGGGCAGCTCGCTATCCTGATCCTCAGGCCGTGGTTCGGGGAGTCAGACTTCGTACGTATGAACTTCACTCAACGAGCTGGTTCGAGTCAGCTCATCCCTTCCACTGGCGTCCCATGAGAACATGGACACCTCCTCGCAGCCAGCCATAGGTTAAATGGGGCTCGGGTCAAATCCTCAGTCCTGCGCGGAATCAGGCGGCGGGCCGTTGTCACCCACACGATCTCGAGGCAGCCAGCCCTCATGATCATTGGGACGGGGTCCATGCGATCGGAGTTCACATGTATGAACTCCTCGCACAGAGTGTGTTCGGAGCAGGCTCTGATCTGTACCGCCAGCATCGATAGGGAATCGATGCCCACATGATCCTCGGTCCAGTGTCTTTGAAGCCAGAGTTCATACGTATGAACTCCTGGGCTGACCACGAGCATCAGAAGGTAGACAGTGGGGCATCCTGTCATTCATCGACGCGGAGCCCTTGCCAGACAGGTGAGAACTTGTAGGGAGTTACTGTGGCCCGTGCAAGCATGTGGCAAGCGCGCCAGGACTCTGCACGGTTATCGAGCTTGAGTCGACAGCGAATCGAGAGAATGCCAAGGACTGCTGAAAATCAGCAAGATGTCAAGCTGATCTGGACAAGACTGGCTGCAGCTGCAAGCATTGAGCTTATTTATATGTTTGTTATCATGCAAATAACAAACATATATGTTGTGTCAAAGAGATCCGTCGCCATCGACTCCATGCCTGCTGTCGTGCTTTCGCACCTGCGCGAGCTCGGTGAGAACCTGTCCATTGCCCGCAAGCGCCGCCGTGAAACGCGCAAGGCCTGGGCGCAGCGTATCGGTGTCTCGGAGCCGACGCTGATGCGGATGGAGCAGGGAGATCCGAGCGTCTCGATGGGGGTCTATGCCACGGCCCTCTGGCTGATGGGCCGGGAGCAGGCCAT
>JBDLVJ010000262.1:0-6102 GCA_039804875.1 Pseudomonadota bacterium
CATGAGTCCCGAATTCATTGGTTTTATCGAACCCGCCAAGCACAGCGAGTCGCCCGATTCCTTGGCCATCGGTGCTAACGTCGTGTCATGCGGCCCGCACTTGACCCCCACCCGAAAACTCCGCTTTGGCTTTGTCTTGCACGGCGTGGGCGCCGGCTGGGGCGACTGGCGCCACGAGGCCGCCGTCACCGACGCCAGCGTCAACTTCAACTTCTACCGCGAGCAGGCACAGCTGGCCGAGCAGGCCAGGTTCGAGTTCCTGTTCGTGGCCGACAGCGTGCACATCACCGAACGCTCCAGCCCGCATTACCTGAACCGTTTCGAGCCCCTGACCATCCTGTCGGCACTGGCCGCGGTCACTTCGCGCATCGGTCTGGTCGGCACGGTCACCGCGAGCTACAGCGAGCCCTATACCGTCGCGCGGCAGTTCGCCTCGCTCGACCATATCAGCGGCGGTCGCGCCGGCTGGAACGTCGTCACCTCATGGCTCGATGGCAGCGCGCGCAACTACGGCCGTGGCGAGCATTACGCCCACGACCTGCGTTACCGGCTGGCGGCCGAGCACCTGCAAGTGGTGCAGGGCCTGTGGGATTCATGGGAAGACGACGCGCTGGTGCGGGACAAGGCCAGCGGCCGGTTCTTCGACAAAAGCAAACTGCACCGCCTCGACCACAAGGGGGAATTCTTCTCGGTCGAAGGACCGCTCAACATCGCGCGCTCGCGCCAGGGCCAGCCGGTGATTTTCCAGGCCGGCGCCTCGGAGGACGGCAAGCAGTTCGCGGCCGGCCATGCCGATGCGATCTTCTTCCACGCCGACACGATCGAGGAAGCGCAGGCCTACTACCGCGACGTGAAAGCCCGGGTGGCCGCCGCCGGACGCCAGCCCGACCAGGTCGCGCTGCTGCCGGGCATCCGCCCGATCGTGGGCCGGACCGCCGAGGAGGCGGAACGCAAGTACCAGCAAGCCGCGTCCCTGGTGCCGATCGAGCACGCGCTGGCCGCGCTGGCGCGCCCGTTCGACGACCATGACTTTTCGGTCTACCCGCTCGACGAAGCCTTCCCCGAGCTGGGCGAGATCGGACGCAACAGCCAGCAAAGCAGCAGCGACCATATCAAGCAGGTGGCCAGGGACAGGGGCTGGACGCTGCGCCAGGTGGCCCATTGGCATGCCGCGCCCAAGCGTACCTTCGTCGGCAGCGCCGAACAGGTGGCCGACGAGATCCAGCGCTGGTTCGACCACGGCGCGGCCGACGGCTTCAACTTCTTCGAGGCCCTGCCCAACAGTTCGCTCAAGGACTTCGTCGAGCTCGTGGTCCCGATCCTGCAGGCCCGTGGCCTCTGGCGCGGCGAGTACGAGGCCGATACCTTCCGCGGCAACCTGGGTCTGCCGGTGCCCGAGAACCGGTACACCCGGCAACGCCATGCGGCACAGGCGCAAGCTGCCTAACTGGCCTTGACCCAGGCCGAGGCGGCGGTGGCCATCGAGGGAGCGCTGACGGCCTGACGCCCGTCGGCTGGCTGTCCGGTGCCGTGGCGAGACTCACGGCACCGTTGCCCGCTTCAGATAACGTGGAAGCCATGGGTGCCATCGCGCCCGAGCTGCTCGACCAGACCGAACTCCCAGTCCAGATAGGCCTGCATGGCTTCGCGCGGACTGTCGGTGCCTTCGTAGGGGCGGCGATAGCGGTCGATGCGCGGGCTGGCCAGGGTGCGTTCGCCCTGCTCCACCGGCAGGCCCGCGTCGGCCCAGGCCTGGTTGCCGCCTTCCAGCACCTGCACCTGGGCCCCGGTGGCCAGCGCCACCTCCTCGACCGCGTACTGGGCCAGCAGACTGCTGCCACAGGTCAGCACGTAACGCTTGGCCCTGGGCACGCGGGCCAGGCCCTGGCGCAGGTCGGAACGCAGCAGGAACCAGGCGCCGGCCAGATGGCGCTTGACATGGTTGGCGCTGGTCGTGAAGTCCAGCACCACGGTGGTGGCTGGCGCTTCACGCTGCAGGGTTTCGGCCAGCCTGGCCGGTGTGATCCAGTCGACCGGCCGGGTCGGTGCCGGATAGCGCGGCAGCGGCTGGCCGGTCTCGCTGAAGTCGGCCCGGGTCACGGCGTCGAGCACCCAGACCTCCCAGCCCATCTGGGCCAGCCACGAGCCAGTCATGTTGGCACGCGCGCCGTCATCGTCCACCAACACGATGCGCGCGCCGCGCACCGGAGCCGCCACATCGGTCTCCTGCACCAGCTGCCCGCCCGGGGCATTGCGGAATCCGGGCAGATGGCCGGCGCCGTACTCCTCGGGCGTACGCACATCGAAGCGGTAGCTGGTGCGACCCGGCTCGGCCAGGAAGCGGTCCAGATCGGCCAGGCGGGCGCGCCGCACGCCGGCCCGATCGGCCACGGCGCGCGCGCCGCGCGCGGCCTCGGCCTGCCACTGCGGGCTGACGGCTTGCGGGCGACGGTCCGCGCCCTGGTCCAGGGTCTGGCCGGCCAGGGTCCAGCCTATGGTGCCGTTGCGCAGTGCCGCGACCGGATTGGGAATGCCCGCGTTGACCAGCGACTGGGTGCCGATGATGCTGCGGGTGCGCCCCGCGCAGTTGACGATGATGCGGGTCCTGGGATCGGGGGCATGCGCGCGTGCCCGGAGCACCAGTTCGCCGCCCGGCACGCTGGTGCCGCTGGGGATGCTCATGGTCTGGTATTCGTCGAAGCGCCGGGCATCGAGCACCACCAGATCGGCCTGCTGGTCGATCAGGGCCTTGACCTCCTGCGCGGACAGGGAGGGCGTGTGGCGCTGGGATTCGACCAGCTCGCCGAAGGCCTTGCTCGGCACGTTGACATCGATGAACAGCTCGCCGCCGGCGTCGCGCCAGCCTTGCAATCCGCCGTCGAGCAGCGACACCCGCTGGTAGCCCAGCGCCTGCAACCGGCGCGCGGCCGGCTCGGCCAGGCCTTCGCCGTCGTCGTACAGGACGATGGTCGTGCCGAGCCGGGGAATGCGGCTCCAGGCGTCGAGTTCGATGCGGCCGAACGGCAGGTTGGCCGCGAACAGCGGGTGGGCCTGGGCGAAGGGGTCTTCTTCGCGCACGTCGAGCAGCGCGATCTCGGCGCGCTCCAGCAGGGCCTGGCGGACCTGGGCGTGGCTTGTCTTGGGCAATGAAGAGGTCATGGTTCAGGAGTTCAGACGGTCGCGGGAAGGGTGGGCTCGGAGGAAAGATCCCAGATATTGGGCAAGGTGGCGTTGCTGTAGCCCGAGACAAAGGGCTTGCGCGTGCCGTCCTCGGCGAACACCGAACGCTGCACCGCCCCGATGTTGGCGCCATAGACATGAATGCTGATCGAGGCCTGGTCGCTCAGGGCATTGCTGACGCGATGCACATCGCCCAGAGTGGGAGACACCGCCTCCACCGCGCCTTGCTCGAGCCGTTGCACCGGCCCCAGGGGCAGGAGCCGGCCGGCCGGGTCGCGCTGATAAGGCTGCGACAGCTCCGCGCCGCGCAACACCCCGATCAGGCCCCAGACGGTGTGGTCATGGATCGGGGTGAACTGACCCGGTCCCCAGACGAAGCTCACCACGGAAAACCGGTTCAGTGCATCGGCATGCAACAGGTATTGCTGGTAGCGGAGCGGGCTGGGCCGGGCCCAGGCCTCGGGCAGCCAGTCGTCATGCGCGACGAGATCACGCAGCAGCTCGCCGCCACCTTGAACGATCTCGGATTCACTGGGTTGGCGATCAAGCAGCCCGGCGAGCTGCTGGACGAATTGGCGCAACCGCGCCGAATGGGTGATGGAAGTCATGAGCGGGCAATCGAATGGGTGAATCGAATGGGTGGACCGCAAAAGCAGTGGGGCGCGACAGTCATTCGATTGCAAGCGATGACCGCCGGAACAGATACGATTTCTTTCGCATATTCATCTTCAGATTCCTTCGTTGCGGCCGAGCCGGTGCGGCCACGGCGCGGGGGATTTCCGCATTGAAGCCGCGCGCCATCGGCATGCTCGAAACGCATGTTGAAAGCCGTTTTTCTTCGTTGGCTTTCGATCGCGTCGCTTTTATCGTCCAGCCGACAGCCTGATCGATATCAGCCGGCGCCCTTGTTCCTTGCTTCACGAAAGTTGCCCATGTCCACCGTTCTCGTCTCCTCACTGCCAGCCAGCCTGCATGCCTTGCTCAATGCGCCGCCCAAGCGCCAGGACTGGTTCGATGAGCCTGTTCCCGTGCGCTCGATCGCAGAGGAACGCCAATACCGGCGCGAACAATTGGCGATCTCGTTTCGCCTGTTTGCCCAGCATGGCTTGAACGTGGGGCTGGCGGGTCATATCACCGCGCGCGATCCCGAATGGCCTGATCATTTCTGGGTCAATCCGCTCGGAGTCAATTTCTCGCGGATCCGCGTCTGCGATCTGCTGCTGGTGAACGCGCAAGGCGAGATCGTGGTCGGCAAGGGACCGTTGAACCGCGCCGCCTTTGCCATCCACGCGGCCCTGCATGAGGCACGGCCCGACATCGTGGCCGCCGCCCACACCCATTCCACCTACGGCAAGGCCTGGTCGACCCTGGGTCGCCTGCTGGACCCGCTGACGCAGGACTCCTGCGCCTTCTATCAGGATCACGCCCTGTTCGACGATTTCAATGGCGTGGTGCTGGAGACCGACGAGGGTTTCCGGATTGCCAAGGCGCTGGGACAGCGCAAGGCCGTGATCCTGCAGAACCACGGCATCCTGACCGCCGGCCCTTCGGTGGCCGCCGCCTGGTGGTATATCGCGCTGGAAAACATCTGCCAGACCCAGCTGCTGGCCGAAGCCGCGGGCCAACCCGTTTCGATCCCGCATGAGGTCGCCGCCCGCACCCATGGCCAGATCGGCGGCCCTGGCGGAGCGCAATACACCTTCCAGAGCCTGGCGGAAATCCTGCTGCGCGATCAGCCCGAGGTGCTGCAATGAACGCGCCGCTCAACTGGAGCGAACGGGCCAGCAGCCTGGCGGCGGACTTTGCCCAGCGGGCGGCCAAGCATGATCTGGAAGCCAGTTTCCCGTTCCAGAACTTCAGCGATCTGCATCGCGCGGGGCTGCTGACCCTGGCCGCGCCAGCCGAGCTGGGCGGACACAACGCCACGGTGGCCCAACTCGGCGAGGTGATCGGCGCCATCGGCCATGGCGACCCGGCCACCGCGCTGGTGCTGATCATGCAATATATCCAGCACCGTGCACTGGGGCGCGCGGGCAACCGCTGGCCGCGCGATCTGGCACGGCGCGTGGTGCGCGAGGCGGCGGAAAAAGGGGCGCTCATCAATGCGCTGCGGGTCGAACCCGACCTCGGCACGCCGGCGCGCGGCGGCCTGCCCGCCACCACGGCTCGCCTGACGCCAGAGGGCTGGCGCCTGAACGGCCACAAGGTGTATTCGACCGGCGTGCCGGTGCTGCAGTGGTATGCGGTCTGGGTACGCACCGACGAGACGCCGCCGCGCGTGGGCAACTTGCTGGTGCCAGCCGGCCTGGCGGGCACGCGCATCGTCGAGACCTGGGACCACCTGGGCCTGCGCGCCAGTGGCAGTCACGACGTGATCTTCGACGAGGTGCTGGTGCCGCTGGGCCATGAGGTCGATCTGCGCCAGCCGCAGGACTGGAGCGCTGGCGACCCGCAGCTGCAAGCCGAGATGACCGTGCTGATGGGCGCGCTCTACACCGGGGTGGCGCGCGCCGCGCGCGACTGGCTGCTGGGATTCCTGCGGCAACGCAAGCCCTCGGCGCTGGGGGCCGCGCTGGCCACGCTGCCACGGGTGCAAGAAGCGGTCGGCCGCATCGAGGGGCTGCTGCTGGCCAACGACCGGCTGGTGCGCGGACTGGCGCGTGACATCGATGCCGGCCTTGAAGTGGCCGGCACCGACAGCGCCCTGCTCAAGAGCCTGGTGACCAACCAGGCGGTGCAGGCGGTCGAAATCGCCCAGTCGCTCAGCAGCAACCACGGGCTGGCACGCAGGAATCCGCTGGAGCGCCACTGGCGCGACGTGCTGTGCGGCCGCATCCACACGCCGCAGGACGACAGCGTATGGGTGGCGGCGGGGCGGCGCGCACTGGGCGCCTGAGTCAAGGAAGCTCCATGCGCCACCCC
>JBDLVJ010000263.1:0-2931 GCA_039804875.1 Pseudomonadota bacterium
CCCGGCTGCTGTCGGGCCCGGACTCGCCGCTGCCCAAGCTGGTCACGGCCATCGTGCACGAGACCACCCTGGCGCCAGCTCCCATGGCTGCGGCCGATCCGGCCGACAGGAGGCTGGCCCAGGCCAAGGCGCAACTCGGCAAGCTGTTCGGCCATGACAGCGCAGCGGGGTTGAGGTATGAACCGGAATCGGAGCCGGCAACGCAACGGCTGGTCGACGACCGCTTTGCCGCGCTGCGCCAGCTCGTCGCGGGCGAGCCGCAATCGGCGCCGATCCAGGCGGTGCTCAAGCGGCTCGACGAGCTCTACCTGCAGCTCGCGGCCAGCGAGACAGCGATCCGCGACCGGCTCCCGCCTCCGGCCGACGACGCGGGGGCGCGCCTGAAGGCCGAGAGCGCCAGACTGCCCGAGCCCTTGCGCTCGCTGCTGCCGCAGCTGGTGGCCATGGGCACCGGGCAGACACTGAGCGCGACCCGGCACCGGCTGTCCGCCGAGCTCGGCCAGCAAATCGGCGAATTCTGCCGGCTGGCGACCGAGGGCCGCTACCCCTTCCTGCGCAGCAGCCCGCGCGACGTGACGCCCGAGGACTTCGCCCGCCTGTTCGCCCCGGGCGGCCTGTTCGACCAGTTCTTCCAGCAGCAGCTGGCGCCCCATGTCGACAGCAGCAGCCGGCCCTGGCGCTTTCGCCCGCAACAGGAAGCGGCCTTTGGCAATCCGGGCCAGCTGGCGCAGTTCGAGCGCGCGGCCATGATCCGCGATGTCTTCTTTCGCACCGGCACGCTGCGCTTCGACTTCCAACTGCTCGATATCGGGTCCGGCCTCGCGCCACCGACACCGCTGGCGCCACTGCTGCTGGAAATCGATGGTCAGCGGCTGGCGTTCGACCCGGCGCAGCCCGGGCGGCAATCGATCCAGTGGCAGGGACCTCGGGGCGGCCTGACGGCCCGGCTCCAGCTCGGCGACGAGCGGGTCGCGGCGGAGGGGCCCTGGGCGCTGTTTCGGCTGCTGGATCGGGCGCGCATCGAGCCACTCGGCGCGCCGGAGAAGTTCCGGGCCAGCTTCGAGGCCGGCGGCCAGCGCGCCAGCTTCGAGGTCACTGCCGCCAGCGTGCGCAATCCGCTGCGCCTGCGCGAGCTGGCCGAATTCCGTTGTCCGCAAGGACTGTGACAAGCCCGCCAGGAGATCGACGATGGTGCTCAGATTGATGCCGGTCCAGTACGAGGCGATGGGGCGCGCCAGCTACCTGCAGCGGCTCAGGGAGCTGATACGCCACCATTTTCCGCAGCAGGCAGCCGGAATCGACGACGACAGGATGGACGAGCGGCTCTGGGCGCAGACCCTGCTGGCGCGCCGCTACGGACTGGAGGACGAGCATTCGGCCGCCCGCTTCGCGCTGACCGCCTTCCTGCTCGGCGAGGGCTTCGACCGCAGCGTGCCGGCGCTGGCCCAGATCCTGGACTCGGACCAGCTCTCGCCCAGCCGCAAGGCGCAGGCGCTGGAGGACTTCACGCTGTTGCTGTTCTCGCTGCTGGAGGGCCATCGGGCTGATCCCGCCCAGGAGCGGGCGCCATGAACCATCCCGACCGCGCCATGTCCAGCCTCCACCTGTCACGGGACGAGCAGACCATCGTGCTGGGGAGCGTGGCGGCCACCCAGTCCGCTGGCAGCCCGCATGATTGCCTGCCAAGCGGCACCAGACTGCACGAATTCGAAATCACGGGGCTGATCGGCGCAGGCGGCTTCGGCGTGGTGTATCAGGCCTACGACCACCTGCTGCGGCGCCACGTCGCGCTGAAGGAATATCTGCCCGCCTCGCTCGCGGCGCGCGGCCTGGACCAGTCGGTGGTGCCACGCTCGTCCCGCCATGCCGACAGCTATGCCAAGGGGCTCGAAAGCTTCATCAACGAAGCCAGGCTGCTGGCGCGCTTCGACCATCCGGCCCTGGTCAAGGTCCACCGCTTCTGGCAGGCGAACGAGACCGCCTATCTGGTCATGCCCTATTACGAGGGACCGACGCTCAGGGCCGCCTGGCAATCACGGTCGGCTCCGCCCGACGAGCACGGGATTCGAGGCCTGCTGGAGCCGCTGCTGGACGCGCTGGAACTGCTGCATCAGCAGGGCTGTCTGCACCGGGACATCGCGCCCGACAACATCCTGCTGCCTGGCGCAGGCCAGCCGGTGCTGCTCGACTTCGGCGCCGCGCGGCGCGTGATCGGCGACATGACACAGGCGCTGACCGTGATGCTCAAGCCAGGCTACGCCCCGATCGAGCAATTCGCCGAGATGCCCGACATCCGGCAAGGCCCCTGGACCGACCTCTACGCCCTCGGCGCCGTCGTGCACTGGATGATCACGGGACAGACGCCGCCGCCAGCGGTCGGACGCATGCTGCAGGAGCAGTACGAGGCGCTGGCGGTCCGGGCCGCCGGGCGCTACTCCGAAGCCCTGCTCCACGGCATCGACCGCTGCCTGGCGCTCAAGGGCGAGGACCGGCCGCAGTCGGTCGCGCAGCTGCGCGCGCTGCTGGACCGGACGGCACCAGACGGGATCAAGCCCCACCCAGCGCCAGCCACGACAACGCCCCCGGCACCGGAACCGCCCAGCCGGCTTGGCTCAGACTGGCGCCAGCGCAGCGGCTGGCGCAGCGCGGCAGCCGTCGCCACAGTTGCCGTGGCGACGACCAGCCTGCTGCTGGGCTGGCCGCCCGAGGCCCAGGCGCCACGGGACGCGGCCATCGCGGTCGCGACCACGGCACCGATCGGCCTGGAAACCGCCTGGCGAGCCGTTCTCGCGGCGGCCTCGCCCGACTACGGACTGAGCGTCTCGGGGCTGAAGAACCCACTGCGGGTCGGACGCGACAGCCTGAGCCTGGAGATAGCCAGCCGGCGGGATGGCTGGCTCTACCTGCTGCTGTGGGACCGGGCCAACGGGC
>JBDLVJ010000264.1:0-4083 GCA_039804875.1 Pseudomonadota bacterium
ACAGCCTAGCGGCTTCAGCCTGCCACGAGTAGCCGACGCGCGATCTCGGCCACCAGCTGGCGGGCCAGCTCGGTCTTGCTGCCGTGTGGCAGCTCCTGCGCGCCCTGCGCGTCGACCAGCAGCAGCGCGTTGTCGTCGCGGCCGAAGGTCGCCGGGCCGATGTTGCCGACCAGCAGCGGCACGCGCTTGCGCAGGCGCTTGGCCTGGGCATTGGCCAGCAGGTCCTGGCTCTCGGCGGCGAAGCCGACGCAATAGAGCTCGCCGCGACTGGCGCGCGGGTCGGCCGCGACGCCGGCCAGGATGTCGGGGTTTTCGACGAAATGCAGCGCGGGCGGCAGGCCCGAGCCGTCCTTCTTGATCTTGTGCTCGGCGGCGGCGGCCGGGCGCCAGTCGGCCACGGCGGCGGCGGCGATGAAGATACTGGCCTGCCCGACCTCGGCCTGCACGGCGTCGCGCATCTGCAACGCCGACTGCACATCGACGCGCCGCACGCCCAGCGGCGTCGGCAGATGGACCGGACCGGCCACCAGCGTGACCTCGGCGCCGGCCTCGCGCGCGGCGCGCGCGATCGCGAAGCCCATCTTGCCAGATGAATGGTTGGTGATGCCGCGCACCGGGTCGATCGCCTCGAAGGTCGGGCCGGCGGTCACCAGCACCTGGTGGCCGGCCAGCCGCTTGGGCTGGAACGACGCGACCAGGGCCTCTAGCAGCTGGGCCGGCTCGAGCATGCGGCCGTCGCCGCTCTCGCCACAGGCCTGCTCGCCCTGCCCGACCGGCAGCACGGTCGCGCCGTCGGCCTGGCATTGCGCGATGTTGCGCTGCGTCGCCGGATGGGCCCACATCTCGCGGTTCATCGCTGGCGCCAGCAGCAGGGGCGCGCGCTCGAGCGGGCGGGCCAGGCAGGTCAGCGTCAGCAGGTCGGCCGCGCGGCCCTGGGCGAGCTGGGCCAGCAGGTCGGCGCTGGCCGGCGCGATCAGGATCGCGTCGGCCTCGCGCCCGAGATTGATGTGCGGCATGTTGTTGGGCTCGCGCGCGTCCCACTGGCTCAGCACGACCGGCCGGTTGCTGAGGGCCTGCATCGTCACCGGGGTGATGAACTGCGCCGCGGCCTCGGTCATCAGCACCTGCACGGTCGCGCCGGCCTTGACCAGCAAGCGGCAAAGCTCGGCCGACTTGTAGCAAGCGATGCCCCCCGAGAGGCCCAGAACGATATGTTTTCCTGCCAGATCCGTCATGGCGAGCAATGTACACCAGGCGCGGGCGCATCGACCCGGAGCCAAAACCCGGCACCGGCTTTTATAATCCCCATTTCACACTCCTGCGAGCCCTTACAGGCTCGTCTGCGACATGACCAAATTTGTGTTCGTTACCGGCGGCGTAGTGTCCTCACTGGGCAAGGGCATCGCCGCCGCCTCGCTGGCCGCCCTGCTCGAATCGCGCGGCCTCAAAGTCACCCTGATCAAGCTCGACCCCTACCTCAACGTCGACCCCGGCACGATGTCGCCGATGCAGCACGGCGAGGTCTTCGTGACCGATGACGGCGCCGAGACCGACCTCGACCTGGGCCACTACGAGCGCTTCATCACCACCCGGATGAAGAAGACCAACAACTTCACGACCGGACAGATCTACATGTCGGTGCTCGAGAAGGAGCGCCGTGGCGACTACCTCGGCAAGACCGTGCAGGTGATCCCGCATGTGACCAACGAGATCCAGGACTTCGTCAAGCGCGGCGCCGGCTACGACAGCCCCGAGGCGGTGGATGTCGCGATCGTCGAGATCGGCGGCACCGTGGGCGACATCGAGTCGCTGCCCTTCCTGGAGGCCGTGCGCCAGATGAGCCTGCGCCTGGGGCCCAACAACGCGGCCTTCGTCCACCTGACCTATGTGCCGTGGATCGCCGCCGCTGGCGAGCTCAAGACCAAGCCGACCCAGCACACGGTGCAGAAGATGCGCGAGATCGGCATCCAGCCCGACGCGCTGCTGTGCCGGGCCGACCGCGCCATTCCCGACGACGAGCGCGAGAAGATCAGCCTGTTCACCAACGTGGCGCAATGGGGCGTGATCTCGATGCCCGACGTCGACACCATCTACAAGGTGCCCCGCGTGCTGCACGAGCAGGGCCTCGACGGCCTGATCTGCGACAAGCTGCGCCTGAACACCCCGCCGGCCAACCTCAAACGCTGGGACGACCTGGTCTACGAGACCGAGCACCCGCAGGGCGTCGTCAGGATCGCCATGGTCGGCAAGTATGTCGAGCTGTCGGACAGCTACAAGTCGGTCAACGAGGCGCTGCGCCACGCCGGCATGAAGAACCATGTCAAGTCCGAGATCACCTACGTCGACTCCGAGACCCTCGAGTCCGGCGACGTGGCGGCCCAGCTCGGCCAGTTCGACGCCATCCTGGTGCCGGGCGGCTTCGGCAAGCGCGGCGTCGAGGGCAAGATCGCCGCGGCGCGCTATGCCCGCGAGCATGGCGTGCCTTATCTGGGCATCTGCCTCGGCATGCAGGTCGCCACGATCGAGTTCGCGCGCCATGTCGCCGGCCTGGCCCATGCCAACTCGACCGAGTTCGAGCCCCAGACCCCGCACCCGGTGATCGCGCTGATCGACGAGTGGCAGGACGCCGACGGCAGCATCCAGAAGCGCGACGCCAACTCCGACCTCGGCGGCACCATGCGCCTGGGCGCGCAGAGCTCGGACGTGGCGCCCGGCACGCTGGCCCACGCCATCTACGGCGATGTCGTGACCGAACGCCACCGCCACCGCTACGAGGCCAACACCCAGTACCTGGACCGGCTGCGCGCGGCCGGCCTGGTGATCTCGGCGCTGACCCAGCGCGAGCACCTGACCGAGATGGTCGAGCTGCCGCAGGAGGTCCACCCCTGGTATGTCGGCGTGCAGTTCCACCCCGAATTCAAGTCCACGCCCTGGGACGGCCACCCGCTGTTCAACGCCTTCGTCAAGGCCGGGGTGAACCAGCACCAATCGCGCAAAGGCTGAACATGAAACTCTGCGGCTTCGATGTCGGGCTGGACCAGCCCTTTTTCCTGATCGCGGGGCCCTGCGTGATCGAGTCCGAACAGCTCCAGATGGACGTGGCCGGCGAGCTCAAGGCGATCACCGCCGAACTCGGCATCCCCTTCATCTTCAAGAGCAGCTACGACAAGGCCAACCGCTCCAGCGGCGGCACCTTCCGTGGCCCCGGCATGGACAAGGGCCTCGAGATCCTGGCCAAGGTCAGGCGCGAGCTCGGCGTTCCGGTGCTGACCGATGTCCACACCGAGGCCGATATCCCGGCCGTCGCGGCCGTGGTCGACGTGCTGCAGACCCCCGCCTTCCTGTGCCGCCAGACCGATTTCATCCGCGCCGTGGCGCAGTCGGGCAAGCCGGTCAACATCAAGAAGGGCCAGTTCCTCGCGCCGCACGACATGAAGAACGTGATCGACAAGGCGCGCGCCGCCGCGCGCGACGCGGGCCTGCCGGAAGACAACTTCCTGGCCTGCGAGCGCGGCGCGAGCTTCGGCTACAACAACCTGGTGTCCGACATGCGCAGCCTGGCGATCATGCGCGAAACCGGCGCGCCGGTGGTGTTCGACGCCACCCACAGCGTGCAGCTGCCGGGCGGCCAGGGCACGAGCAGCGGCGGCATGCGCGAGATGGTACCGGTGCTGTCGCGCGCGGCGGTCGCCGTCGGCGTGGCCGGCCTGTTCATGGAAACCCACCCGGACCCGCGCCAGGCCATGAGCGACGGCCCCAACGCGGTGCCGCTCAAGCACATGCGGGCGCTGCTGGAAACCCTGGTCGAGCTCGACCGCGTGACCAAGCGCCACGGCTTCCTGGAAGACCGCTTCGGCGAGTTCTGACCCCACCTTCCGGCCCGGTCGCCCGCTGCGACCAGGTTCCAGTATTTTCAACTCCAAAGGTAAGACATGAGTGCAATCGTTGATATCGTCGGCCGCGAAGTGCTCGACAGCCGCGGCAACCCCACCGTCGAATGCGACGTGCTGCTCGAAAGCGGCGTCATGGGCCGCGCGGCCGTGCCCTCGGGCGCCTCCACCGGCAGCCGCGAAGCGATCGAGC
>JBDLVJ010000265.1:0-4509 GCA_039804875.1 Pseudomonadota bacterium
GGTCCAGGACTTCGAGCGCGCCACCGGTCCCTGGCACGCCGAGTGGATCGCCATCCCCGAGAGCTTCGTGCTGACCGCCGGTGCCCTTCACCAGGCCAAGTTTGCCCTCGGCGGCCTCATCGTGGATACCGACCAGATGCGTCGCAACCTGGGCATCAGCAAGGGACTCATCGTGGCTGAGGCCGTGATGATGGGCCTGGCTCCAGCCCTGGGTCGCCAACAGGCACATGACGTGGTCTATGACGCCTGCCGCACGGTCAACGAACAAGGCGGCACGCTGGCGGAGGCGCTGTGCGCATTGCCGACGGTCACCGCGCATTTCGACCAGGCCGCAATCGAGCGCCTTACCGATCCGGTCAACTACCTCGGACTTGCTCCGGTGATGGTGGATCGAGCCGTCGCGTCGTCCGCATCGATGAACTGCTGAACCTCGGTAACCGTTCCCTGCAAGCCCATAGACCAGAAGGAGACAAGATCATGAAACTAGTTCGCACAGCCGGCTTGCTTGGCATCGCCCTGGCGGCACAGTTGGCCAACGCCCAGGCCTGGCCAGCCCGCAACCTGACCTGGCTCGTTCCGTTTGCCGCCGGAGGTCCTACCGATGCCATGGCCCGCGATATCGCCGACAAGGTGAGCAAGCAACTGGGACAGGTCATCATCATCGAGAACTCCGCAGGCGCCGGCGGGACCATCGGTGCCGCCAAGGTGGCCAAGGCGGCGCCTGACGGCTACACGTTCCTGGTCGGCCATCTTGGCTACATGGGCGCGGGTCCGGCGCTGTACAAGAAACTGGCGTATGACCCTGTCAAGAGCTTCGAGGCGGTCTTTCGCTTTCCCGATACACCGTTGGTCATGCTCGTCGGTGCCAACTCAAGGTTCAAGTCAGCGGCCGATCTGATCGCAGAGGCCAAGGCCAAGCCAGGTAAGATCAACTTCAGCAATGCGGGTGTGGGTTCGAGTTCCCACTTGATCGCGGCGCTGTTCGAGGCAAAAGCCGGCATCAACGTCACCCCGGTTTCCTACAAGGGGGCGGCACCAGCCTTGAACGACTTGATGGGCGGCCAAGTGGATGCGATGTTCGACCAAACCAACACCGCGCTGCCTCAAGTGCAGGGTGGCCGAGTGCGAGCAATTGCCTTGACATCCCTTGCCGCCATGCCCCAGCAGTTTCCGGGAGTGGCCTCCCTGGCGGAAAAGACATTGCCTGGATTCGAGGCCGCCACATGGTACGGCCTCTACGCACCGGCAGGGACTCCCAGGGATGTCATCCAGAAAATGCACCAGGCCTACATGAAGGCGTTGGCCGACAAGCCGTGGCAGACCAAGATGACCAGCATGGGGATTCAACTCCTGAACGAGGCGCAGTACGGACCCGAAGCCTTCGCCAAACACACCGCCTCGGAGGTGGAGAGGTGGCGCAAGGTGGTCAGCGAGGCAAAAATTTCGCTGGACTGAGCGGCCCGCTGTTTTCGTCTTTCGAGGGTACAGCGCAGCCCTCATTTGCTGCAGAGCACGCCGTCGGCCCGCATGGCGGCGATCTCGTCGGCGCTGAAGCCCAGGCTGGCAGCCACCTCGGCGTTGTGCTGACCGAGATCGGGGGCGATCTGGCGGATGGTGGTGTCGCAGTCCGAGAAGCGGAACGGCAGGTTGGGCAGGCGCAAGGTGCCGTAGCGCGGGTGTTCCTGCTCCAGGAGCATGCCCCGGGCCTTGATCTGTGGGTCGTTGATGACCTCGTCGATGCGCTGCACCTTGGCGCAAGGCACGTCCACGCCGTCGAGCAGTGCCAGCACCTCGGCCACGCGGCGCGCGGCGACCCAGGGCTTGACGACGGCCAGGATTTCCAGTCGGTGTTCGTTGCGGTCGTTGGCATGGTGCAAGCGCGGGTCGGTGCCGAAGCCGGCCGGGCCGCCCTGCTGCTCGACCAGGGCGGCAAAGCGCTTCCAGGCGTCATCGACCTGGGCCGCCAGCACCAGGTCGCCGTCCTGGGCGCGAAACACTCCGTAGAGCGTGGAGGTCGGCATGTCGTGGCCGGTCTGCTCGGGCAGTATCTCGCCGCCCGAGAGCGTGTAGCACTGCACCGCGTACTCGTGCATCGACACCAGGGTGTCGTAGAGCGCCATGTCGATATGCTGGCCCTGGCCGGACTTGACGCGACCCAGCAGGGCGGCGTTGATGGCGGCCACCGCATGGATGCCGGTGTACATGTCGCCCAGCGAGATGCGCAGCAGCGGCGGCGCCTCGCCCGGCATGCCGACCATCTGCATGATGCCGCTCCTGGCCTCGGCGATCAGGCCGAAGCCGGCGCGGTGCGAATCGGGCCCGGTGTGGCCATATGCCGAGATCGAGCAGTAGACCAGCTTGGGGTTGCGCGCCGACAGCTCGGCGTAGCCCAGGCCGAGCCTGTCGAGCGCGCCGGGGCGGTAGTTCTCGATCAACACGTCTGCCGAGTCGCAGAGCTTGTGCATGAAGGCCTTGCCGCGCGGGTCCTTCATGTTGACGCTGACGCCCTGCTTGCCCATGTTCAGCTGCAGGAAGTAGCCGCTTTGCTGGTCGTCGAGGATGTGCGCGTGCTGGCGGCCGGCGTCGCCGCTGCCGGGGCGCTCGACCTTGATCACCTCGGCGCCGAGGGCGGCCAGGCAGCGGCCGACATAGGGGCCGGCCAGGAAATGGCTGTAGTCGATGACGCGGATACCGGCGAGAGGGAGGGCTTGGGTCATGGGGTGCTCCTGGAGCAGGTCAGAAGGTGCCGGCGCGGCGCGGGATCATCAGGCGGTGTTCGCCCTTTTGCACCACCTCGCCTTGCTGGTTGATCAGCTCGGACGGCAGGATCACGATGCCCCAGCCGGGCCGGCTTTTGCTGGCGCGCAAGCCGGTGACGCTGAATCTCACATGCAGGGTATCGTTGATCCTGATCGGCAGCAGGAAGTCCCAGCTCCAGCCCAGCGACATGCCGGGCAGGAAGCGATACTCGCTCCGGGTCTTGAGGCCGTCGGCGATGCTCAAGCCGAACAGGCCGTGCGCCACCCGGGTGCCGAATGGCGTGGTGCTGGCGTAGTCCTCGTCGATATGGACCGGGGTGTAGTCGCCGGTCAGCACCGCATAGGCGTTGATGCGCGCCTCGGTCACTTCGTAGCCCGGGCTGACGCAGCGGTCGCCCTCGGTCGCATCGTCCCAGTATTTTTCCGGGCTGTTGAAGTGGATCACGGGGGGAGTGAGCTTCATGGTGCGGTTTCTTTGTCTGGTCGGTAGGGGGTCAGGCCCATTGCTGGCGCAGGAACTGGAAGCTGTGGCGCATGGCTTGCAGCGCTTCGCCCTGCACGCCGCATTCGCAAGACATCAACCCCGTGTAGCCGGCCGCCTTGAGGTGGCTGAAGAATGCGGGGTAGTCGTAGGCCGTGTCGCTGCTGCCAGTTCCCGGGTTGAGGCGGCCGGTGTCGGCGAGGTGTACGTGGGCGATCCACCCGTCCTGCTCGCGCAGGGTCTGCAGGGGCTCGTGTTCTTCGTCCATGTGATAGAAGTCCGCCAGCCCACGTACCTCGGACCGGTTCAGCCGACGCGCCAATCGCACGCCGTCGGACACGCTGTTGCACAGGTTCGACTCCTTGCGGTTCAACGGCTCGATCACCAGCGTGGTCCCCGAGCCCCGGAGCATGTCGGCGCACCAGTCCAGCGTGTGCAGGAACTGCGCTTCGGCGCGGGCCCGAGTCCAGCCGTCGGGGATGTTGCGCGTCCAGCCACTGCCGAAAACGACGATTCGAGAGCCCGCCAGTGCCAATATGTCCACCACGCGCTCAAAGTAGCGGCGGTTGCGCGTCTCGTCCACCTGCTCGCCCACCACGCGCAGGTCATGCGGAAACAGGTAGCTCATGGCCAGCGCGGGCAACGGCAGGTCGCGCACCCGGTCCTTGGCCTCGGCAAGGCGGGCATCGTTTTCCAGCCGCATGGGGACCAGCTGGGCTTCGATGTAGTCGGCACCGGCGGCATGGCAGTCCGGTGCCCGGTCCAGCGGGCCGCACCAGCCGAAGACTGCTTTTGCGCAAGAGGTCATGGGTGTTCCTTCGGGGGTCTTTGCTTGCGCCAGGGTGATCAGGCGCGGGGTTTCACGGCCAGCGCGGCCGCCACGCTGCCGGGCGCGGCCTGTATCAGCTCCACGGCCAGGCCGTCGGGCAATTGCAGCCAGTTGCGGCCTTGCGGCAGGGCCTTGACGCCCCAGGGCGCGGCGGCCTGCAGGGCAGCTTCGAGGTCATCGACCATCACGCCGAGGTGGGCCAGCCAGCCGGCGTCGTTGCTCGGCTCGGCCTCAAGGCCGGGCGTCGCCATCAGCTGCATGCCGCCCAGGGTCCAGTACTGGCGCGGCTCGTCGGTCGGGCCGTCGATCTCGCGCACGTCCATGCCCAGCACCTCGTAGAAGAAGCGGATGTGCCAGTGGATGTCTTTGACGCGCACAGCAACGTGTTCGACATAAGCCCGGGTGGGCGGGGTGAAAGCGGTGTTCATGGTGGGTTGTCC
>JBDLVJ010000266.1:0-7712 GCA_039804875.1 Pseudomonadota bacterium
CCCTCGAAACCGGCGCCCAGCGCCCTCCCTGGCCGGGTCCGCAGGCGCCGTCCGACCGCCGGGCTGGCGAACGCCACGTTCGCGGCCGGCGCTGACGGGAAGCGGTCATGAGCCAGGCCGCCGGAAAACCGGCCAGGAAACTCTGGCTCAGCCTGCTCGTCACGCTGGTGGCGGTCGCCGCGCTGGGCTGGATGCTGCGCCAGGTCGACTGGCAGCAGGCGGTGCGGGCTGGCGCGCGCGTGCCGGCCCATGTCTGGCTGCTGTCGGCGCTCGGCATGGCGGCCAGCCACCTGCTGCGCGCGGGCCGGGTGCGCGCCGAATGGCGCGGCCAGCTGCGCATGGGCTGGCGCGAGGCCTGGGGCCTGATGGTGCGCCACAGCGCCTGGGTCGTGCTGGTGCCGATGCGCGGCGGCGAGGTGATCTACGTCTGGGCCCTGCACCGCCAGGGCGGGGTGCCGCTGCGTCAGGCCGGCCTGAGCCTGCTGCGGCTGCGACTGCAGGACATGGCGGTGCTGGCGGTGCTGGCGCTCGCCTTGTTCGCTCCCCTGGCCTGGCACCTGCGGCTGCTGGGGCTGGCCCTCCTGCTGCCGCTGGCGGTCTGGCTGCTGCCGGCGGTCTGGTTCATCGTGCAGGAACGGGCCGCGCGCCGCAGCGGCGAGAGCGGGCGCAAGCTGCCCGCGCCGGCCTGGGCCAGCTGGGCCTATGCGGTGTCGAACTGGGTCGTTAAACTCGCCGCCATCGCCTGGCCGCTGCTGAGCCTGCTGCCGCTCGACTTCGACGCTGCGCTCAAGGGCGCGGCTGGCGGCGAGCTGGCCGCCGCCCTGCCGGTGCAACCGCCGGCCGGCTTCGGCCCCTACGAGGCTGGCGTCATCGCTGCCATCCGCAGCACGGCCGAAGTCGCGTGGAGCGACATTGCCGTGGCCGCGCTGGTCGTGCATCTGCTCGCGCTGGCCGTCACGGTCGGCTCCTCGGTCCTGGCGCGCCTGCTGGGCTGGAGCCACCGCGACCTGCGCCAGCCCAATTCCGGACCCGGTCCGGCCTGACAACACACCGATTGCTACCGATGTCCGAACCGACCTTCCCCCTGCCGCCCCACCGTCTGTCGGTCGTGGTGCCGATGTACAACGAAAAAGACAACGCCCGGCTGCAGATCGACGCGGTGCAGGACGCGCTGCGGGACTACCCGCAGCCCTGGGAGCTGATCGTGGTCGACGACGGCAGCACCGACGGCACGCCGCGCGCGCTGCGCCAGCGCGCCGTCGAGCTGGGCCCTCATGTCCATGTGGTCGAGCTGCGGCGCAACTTCCGCCAGACCGCCGCGATGCAGGCCGGCATCGACACCGCGCGCGGCGACGTGATCGTGACGATGGACGGCGACTTGCAGAACGACCCGCGCGACATCCCCAAGCTGGTCTCGCGCCTGCTGACCGAGGACCTCGACATGGTCGCGGGCTGGCGCCAGAAGCGCCAGGACGGCTTCCTGCTGCGCAAGCTGCCCTCGATGATCGCGAACCGGCTGATCCGCAAGGTCTCGGGGCTGGAGTTCAAGGATCTGGGTTGCAGCCTGAAGGCCTTCCGGGGCGACGTGTTGCGCCAGGTCCGGCTCTACGGCGAGATGCACCGCTTCATCCCGGCCTGGCTGGCGACGGTGACCTCGCCGGGCCGCATGGCCGAGGAGCCGGTGCGCCACCACGCGCGCCGCATGGGCGAGTCCAAGTACGGCATCTCGCGCACCTTCCGCGTCATCGTCGATCTGCTGGCGATGCACTATTTCCTGCGCTTCGGCACCCGCCCGGGCCATTTCTTCGGCGGTTTCGGTCTGATCCTGTCCGCGATCGGCGGTCTGATGCTGGCCTATCTCGGCGTGCTCAAGCTGCTCGGCGAGGATGTCGGCGGCCGGCCGCTGCTCTGGCTGGGCTTCTTCTCGGTGCTGGCCGGCGTGCAGATGCTGACCACCGGCGTGCTGGCCGAGATCCTGATGCGCAGCTACTTCGACCAGTCCGGGGCGCGTTCCTATCAGGTGATGCGACCCGATCCGCGCGCCATCGAGCAGGGCTGGCATGACCGGGATGATGCCGATGCGGCCGTCTGACCGGGCCGGGCCCCGGCTCTGGGCCGTGGCGCTCGCGCTGGGCCTGCTCTATCTGTGGCAGCTTGGCGCGGCGCCGCTGTTCGATGTCGACGAGGGCGCCTTCTCGGAGGCCACGCGCGAGCTGCTGGCCTCGGGCGACTGGGGCCACACCACGCTCAACGGCACCGACCGCTTCGACAAGCCGATCATGGTCTACTGGCTGCAGGCCGCCTCGATGGCGGTCTTCGGCGTCAACGAATGGGCGACCCGGCTGCCGTCGGCGCTCTGCGTGCTGGCCTCGACCTGGGCGGCGGGCCGCTTCGCCGCCAGGCGCTGGGGACAGCCCACGGGGGCGCTGGCCGCGCTGGTGCTCGGCAGCGGCCTGGGCCTGCTCGCGATCGGCCGCGCCTCCACCGCCGACGGCCTGCTCAACGCGCTGCTGGTGGCGATTTCGCTCTCGCTCTGGCGCTTCGCCGAAAGCGGCGACCGTCAGCCGCTGTGCTGGGCCTATTTCTGGTGCGGACTGGGCCTCTTGGCCAAGGGGCCGGTGGCGGTGATCGTGCCGGGCGGCGCTTTTGCGCTGTGGTCGATTCTCAGCGACCGGGGCCGCACCGCGCTGCGCGCGGCCTGGGAGCCGCTGGGCTGGCTGATCGCGCTGGCGGTCGCCCTGCCCTGGTACCTCTACGCGCTCGATCGCCACGGTCAGGCCTTCATCGACGGCTTCTTCTTGAAGCACAACGTCGAGCGCTTCACCGGCACGCTCGAGGGCCATGGCGGCGGCTTCGTCTACTACCTGGTCGTGCTGCCGCTGCTGCTGCTGCCCTGGTCGCCGCTGCTGATCGCGGTGCTGGCGCGGGCGCGCACCCTGTGGCGCGAACCGCTGGCGCGCTTCCTGCTGCTCTGGGCCGGCTTCGTGTTCCTGCTGTTTTCCGCGTCGGGCACCAAGCTGCCGCATTACATGCTGTACGGCGTGGCGCCGCTGGCGCTGCTGATGGCGCGCCAGCTCGGCGGCATCGGCTGCCTCGGTCGCGCCGCGCTCTGGGTCGTGCTGGCCTTGCAGCTGACGCTGGCGGCCGCGCTGCCGACCCTGCTGCCCGCGCTGGCACCCCAGATCAAGGATGTCTGGGTGCGCGGCCTGTTCGAGACCGCGCCTGGCGCTGGCTGGCTGCCGCTCTGGACCGGGCTGGCCGGCGCGCTGGCCCTGGCCGCGCTGCTGCTGCGCCGCTTCGACTTCGGCCAGCGCTTTGGCGCCGCCGTGCTGGCGGTCGCGCTGCTGTGGGTCGGCGCGGTGATTCCCTGGCTGTCCGACACGCTGCAGGGGCCGTTCAAGGCCGCAGGCGTCTGGGCGCGCGAACGCCCCGAGACCGTGGTGCAGTGGCAGATGCACCAGCCCAGCTTTGCCTACTATCGCGGCCTCGCGGCTGTGCAGCGCGACCCCGCCGTGGGCGAACTGGCGCTGGTGAAGCGGCACCGGCTGGACGGTTTTCCCTACCCGCATGAGATCGTTTTCGAGCAGCGCGGTCTGCTGCTGGTGCGCCGGCTGACGGGGCCGCGGTCATGACGGAGGCCCGGCTCAAATCGGCTCCGGCCGTCGCCCTGGGTCTGGCCTTGCTGCTGGGCTGGCGCTGCTGGCAGGTGCTGCACAGCGGCGCCGGCCTGCATGTCGACGAGGCGCAATACTGGTACTGGTCGCAAGCGCTGGAATGGGGTTATTTCTCCAAGCCGCCGCTGCTGGTCGGACTGATCCGGCTCTCGACCGGGCTGTTCGGCGACGGCCTGCTCGGCGTCAAGGCGCTGGCCATGGTGGCCTGGCTGCTGGCCTCGGCGCTGCTCTGGCGCCTGGGCACCACGATGGGCAGCGAGCGCGCCGGCCTGATCGCCGCCGCGCTGCTGGCCGCGACCCCCGCCTCCGGGCTGCTGGGCCTGACGGCCACCACCGACTCGGTGCTGCTGCTGTTCTGGGCGTTCGTGATGTGGGGCAGCTGGCGCGCGGCGCATGCCGAGGGCGCGGCGGCCTGGCGCTGGTGGGCGCTGACCGGCCTGGCGCTCGGGCTGGCGGTGCTGTCCAAGTACACGGCCTGCGCCTTGATCCTGTCGGCGCTCTGGCTGCTGTGGTGCTGTCCGCCCGCCAGGCGCGCCCGGCTGCTGGCCGGGCTGTCGCTGGCCGCCGGCATCGCCTGCCTGTTGCTGCTGCCGCACCTGTTCTGGAACATGCACAACGGCTGGCCGACGCTGCACCACACGCTCGACATCACGGTCCACGGCGGCGCCGCGAGCGCCACCGATCGCGCCGCGGGCTTGGGACACAAGCTGGTCTCGGCAGCCGAATTCGGTCTCGGCCAGTTGCTGCTGCTCGGCCCGGCCGGACTGGCGGTGCTGGCGCTGGCCTGGAAGCGCCGCCGCCAGACCGCAGTGGCCGGGACGCCAGCGCTCTGGTCCGCCCTGCGCTACGCCTGGGCGTTCGCCTGGCCGCTGCTCGCGCTCGGGCTGTTGCAGGCCCTGCGCGCCAAGGCCCAGGTCAACTGGGCGCTGCCGGCCCTGCTGGGTGTCTGCCTGGCGGCGGGCGGGCTGGCGGTACGCCACCGGATCTCCGGCAAGGCACTGACCGCCTGGGTGCTGGCCGGCCTGCTGCTGTCGGCGGCCATCGCGCAAGGCGGCGACCTCAGGCGCTGGATCGGCCGCCCTGCCACGGCCGGCCAGCCGGCCTGGGACATCTGGGGCCGCATGCGTGGCTGGCACGAGGCCCTCGGCGCCCTGGCACCGGCGCTGGCGCCGCATCGCGACTTGCCCTGGGTCACCAACGACCGGACCCTGCTGGTGCAGACCGGCTACGAGCTGCGCGCGCTGCGGCCCGAGCTGCGCGCCTGGAGTCCGGGCGGCGAAGTGCGACACCATTTCGACTGGAAGCAGCCGCTGCGCCCCGATGCCGCGCCGGCGGCGCTGGTCTTCCTCGGCTACGAGGCGCCCGATGCGGCCCTGCGCGCGCTCTATCCGCTGGCGCGACCGCTGGCCCAGGCCGAATCTGGCCGGGTGAACCTGCAAGCCTGGCTGCTGCAACGCAAGGAAACGAAATGAAAATTCTGCTCACCGGCGCGGCCGGCTTCATCGGCATGCACGCGGCGCTGCGCCTGCTGCGGCGCGGCGACGAGTTGGTCGGCATCGACAACCTCACGCCCTATTACGAGGTCAGCCTCAAGCGCGCGCGCCTGGCCCAACTCGCGGCCTACCCCAACTTCCGCTTCATCGAGCAGGACCTGGCCGACCTCGCGGGCGTGCAGGCCGCCTTGGGCGACTGGAAGCCGCAGCGCGTGCTGCACCTGGCGGCCCAGCCCGGCGTGCGCTACTCGATCGATCACCCGCACACCTATGCCCAGGCCAATCTGGTCGCCTTCCTCAATGTGCTCGAACTCTGCCGCCATTGGAACGTCGAGCACCTGGCCTACGCCAGCAGCTCCAGCGTCTATGGCGCCAACGCCCAGCTGCCGTTCAGCGAGGACCATTCCGTCGATCACCCGGTCAGCCTCTATGCCGCGACCAAGAAGGCCAACGAGCTGATGGCGCACACCTACAGTCACCTGTACGGCATCCCGACCAGCGGCCTGCGCTTCTTCACGGTCTACGGTCCCTGGGGCCGGCCCGACATGGCGCCGTTCAAGTTCGTCAAGGCGATCACCGAAGGCCAGGGCATCGACATCTACAACCATGGTCGCCAGATGCGCGACTTCACCTACGTCGATGACATCGTCGAATCGACGCTGCGCGTGCTCGACAAGCCCGCCACAGCCGACGCCGAGTTCGACCGCCGGCAGCCGCGCAGCTCGACCAGCTTCGCGCCCTATCGTGTCTTCAACATCGGTAACTCGGACCCGGTGCAGCTGATGGATTTCGTCAGCACGATCGAGCAGGCCGTCGGCCGCGAGGCCGACAAGCGCATGCTGCCAGCCCAGCCTGGCGATGTCGAGGCCACCTTCGCCGACACGGGCGCGCTGCGCGACTGGATCGGCTTCCAGCCCGCCACGCCGCTCAAGGACGGCGTGGCGCGCTTCGTCGACTGGTACCGCGGCTACTACGGCCAGTGAGGTCCTGCGGGATGCCGGATCGCGCCGGGCCACGAACCGCGAGTTGAACTCCGAACGTTACCCGCCGGTCATCTCCGTCCCGGATAATGAATCGACGGAGACACCGCAACGTCACGAACAAGAAACCCGCCGCTTTCCCGAAGGAATCTCATGCCCCAGCGCGCCACCAAAATCGTCGCCACCCTCGGTCCCGCCTCCAGCGACCCCGCCCTGCTCGAACAGATGATCCGTGCCGGCGTCAACGTCGTGCGGCTGAACTTCTCGCACGGCAAGGCCCAGGACCATATCGACCGCGCCGAGATGGTGCGGGCAGCGGCACGCCGCGCTGGCGTCGAGGTCGCGATCATGGCCGACCTGCAGGGCCCCAAGATCCGGGTCGGCAAGTTCGCCGAGGGCAAGGTGATGCTGGAGGACGGCGCGGCCTTCGTGCTCGACGCCGCGCGCAGCGAGCCCGGCGACCTCGACGGCGTGGGCCTGGACTACAAGGACCTGCCGCGCGACGTCAAGGCCGGCGACCGGCTGCTGCTCAACGACGGCCTGATCGTGCTCGAGGTCACGCGCGTGGCCGGCGAGGCGGTGCACACCGTGGTCGTGATCGGTGGCGAGCTGTCCAACAACAAGGGCATCAACAAGCAGGGTGGCGGCCTGACCGCGCCGGCGCTGACCGGCAAGGACATGGACGACATCAAGACCGCGATGGGCCTGAAGGCCGACTATGTTGCGGTCAGCTTCCCGAAGACCGCGACCGACATGGAGCTGGCGCGCCCGCTCTGCCCGGTCGCGGCACCGACCGGCCACAGGCCGGGCCTGATCGCCAAGATCGAGCGCGCCGAAGCCATCCCCGAGCTCGAGAACATCCTGCGCGTCTCGGACGGCATCATGGTCGCGCGCGGTGACCTGGCGGTCGAGGTCGGCAACGCCGCCGTGCCGGCGCTGCAAAAGCGCATGATCAAGCTCGCGCTGGCCAATGACAAGGTGGTCATCACGGCCACCCAGATGATGGAGAGCATGATCACCAACCCGGTGCCGACCCGCGCCGAGGTCAGCGACGTCGCCAACGCGGTGCTCGACGGCACCGACGCCGTGATGCTGAGCGCCGAGACCGCCGCCGGCAAGTACCCGCTGCAGACCATCCAGGAGATGGCCAAGATCTGCGAAGCGGCCGAAGCCGCCGACAGCTACGAGCTCGAGGCCGACTTCACCGGCAAGACCTTCGACCGCATCGACCACACGATCGCGATGGGCGCGCTGTTCACCGCCAGCCACCTGGGCGCCAAGGCCATCGTCGCGCTGACCGATTCGGGCTCGACCGCGCTCTGGATGAGCCGGCACAAGGTCGCGATGCCGATCTACGCCGTGACCTCCAAGCTGTCGGCGCAGCGCAAGATGGCGATCTACCGCAACGTGCGCCCGCTGCTGATGGACACCAGCGCCGACCGCGACACCGCGCTGCTGCAGGCCGAGAACCACCTGAAGGAACGCGGCATCGTGCAAAGCGGCGATGTCTACGCGATCACCTGCGGTGAACCGATGGGCACGCCGGGCGGCACCAACATGCTCAA
>JBDLVJ010000267.1:0-3811 GCA_039804875.1 Pseudomonadota bacterium
GTCACCGTGCATCTCACCGTCGACTTCCAGCCAGGGCGCGTTGTTACGCAACAATTCCAGAACTTGGCGCATCTTGACGGCGCTGGGCTGCTCGGACGAGCCGAAGTTGGAGTGCGACAGCAGGGCGGCCTTGGGCGTGATGCCGAAGCGCATCATCTTGCGCGCCGCCATCACGGTGATCTCGGCCAGCTGTTCGGCGGTCGGGTCGTAGTTGACGTGGGTGTCGACCAGAAACACCTGACGGCCCGGCAGCATCAGCGCGTTCATCGCGGCGTAGCAGGTGGCGCCCTCGCGCTTGCCGATCACCTGGTCGATGTAGGTGAGGTGCAGCGGGTTGGTGCCCCAGGTGCCGCAGATCATGCCGTCCACATCGCCACGGCGCACCAGCATCGCGCCGATCAGCGACAGGCGGCGCCGCATCTCGATCTTGGCCAGCTGCTCGGTCACGCCCTTGCGCGCCGTCAGCTGGTGGTAGGTCTGCCAGAAATCACGGTAGCGGTGGTCCTGCTCGACGTTGACGACGTCATAGTCCAGGCCCTCGCGCAGGCGCAGGCCGAACTTCTCGATCCGCTGCTCGATGATGGCCGGACGGCCGATCAGGGTCGGGCGCGCCAGACCCTCGTCGACCACCACCTGGCAGGCGCGCAGTACGCGCTCTTCCTCGCCTTCGGCGTAGGCGATGCGCTTGTGCAGTGCCTTCTTGGCGATCGCATAGACCGGCTTCATCATGGTGCCCGATGCGAACACGAAGCTCTGCAGCTTCTCGCGGTAGGCATCCATGTCCTGCACCGGGCGCAGCGCGACGCCGCTGTCGACCGCCGCCTGCGCCACGGCCGGCGCGATCTTCATCATCAGGCGCGGGTCGAACGGCTTGGGGATCAGGTATTCGGGGCCGAAGGCCAGCGTCTCGCCCGAGTAGGCCGCCGCCACCACCTCGCTCTGTTCGGCCTGGGCGAGGTCGGCGATCGCGTGCACCGCGGCGATCTCCATCTCGTCGGTGATGGTCGAGGCCCCGGCATCGAGCGCGCCACGGAAGATGTAGGGGAAGCACAGGACGTTGTTGACCTGGTTCGGATAGTCGGTGCGGCCGGTCGCCATGATGGCGTCGTCGCGCACCGCCTTGACATCCTCGGGCAGGATCTCGGGATTCGGGTTGGCGAGCGCGAAGATCAGCGGACGCTCGGCCATGCTGGCCACCATGTCGGGCTTGAGCACGCCGCCGGCCGACAGGCCGAGGAAGATGTCGGCGCCGACGATCACCTCGCGCAGCGTGCGCGCGTCGGTCGGCTGCGCATACAGCGCCTTGTCCGGGTCCATCAGTTCGATGCGACCCTGGTAGACCACGCCGGCCAGGTCGGTGACATAGATGTTTTCGCGCGGCAGGCCGAGCTTGACCATCAGGCCCAGGCAGGCCAGCGCGGCGGCGCCAGCGCCCGAGGTCACGAGCTTGACGCTCTTGATGTCTTTGCCGATCACCTTGATGCCGTTGAGCAACGCCGCGCCGACCACGATGGCGGTGCCGTGCTGGTCGTCATGGAAGACCGGAATCTTCATGCGTTCCTTGAGCTTCTTCTCGATGTAGAAGCACTCGGGCGCCTTGATGTCCTCGAGGTTGATGCCGCCGAAGGTCGGTTCGAGCGCGGCGATGATCTCGATCAGCTTGTCCGGGTCCTTCTCGTTGATCTCGATGTCGAACACGTCGATGCCGGCGAACTTCTTGAACAGCACGCCCTTGCCTTCCATCACCGGCTTGGCGGCCAGCGGGCCGATGTCGCCCAGGCCGAGCACCGCGGTGCCGTTGGTGATGACGCCGACCAGGTTGCCACGGCTGGTGTACTTGAAGGCGTTGTTGGGGTCGGCGACGATTTCCTCGCAGGGCGCGGCGACACCGGGCGAATAGGCCAGCGCCAGATCGCGCTGGTTGGTCAGCTGCTTGGTGGCGGCGATCGCCACCTTGCCCGGGGTCGGGAACTCGTGATATTCAAGGGCGGCGCGACGCAGTTCGGCGCGCTTGTCTTCCTGTTGCGGCATGGCAGTCTTCTCCATCAGGTGAAAGAAGCCGCCACATGGTGCAGCGGGCTTCGTCGCGCATTATTGCAGGGCTGGAGAGCCCTGCCGTCGACTGGGTACCTGTGGCTTGCCACAGGCCGAGGGTCATGAACTATCCGCCAGGACCGGGCTCGGATCGTTCACCAGCGGCCGGACGAGCCGCCACCGCCGAAATTGCCGCCGCCACCCGAGGAAAACCCGCCCCCGCCCCCGCCGCCGGGTCCGCCGCCCCAGCCGCCGCCTCGGCCCGTGCCACCGCCACCGCGTGGCAAGCGGGCCATGAACAGACCCATGACACCGGCCAGCAGGGCCGCCGCCAAGGCGATGAAGATCGAGCCGGTGAAGGACCAGGCGATCCCGCCCACGATGCCGGTCGCCGCCAGGCTGCCCAGGGTCCGGCCCAGGATGCCGCGCAGCACCCGGGTGATGACGGGGGCCGCCAGGCCAAGGAAGATCAGCAGTTCGTGCCAGTCGGTGCCAGATGCCGCCGCCTGGCCGGCGTCCGGCAATGGCAATTCCTCGCCGCGCAGGCGCGCCAGGATCTGGTCCACGCCGGCATCTAGCCCGGCGTGGAAGTCGCCCTGCTTGAAGCGTGGCGTGATCGCGCCCTCTATGATGCGGTGCGCGATCAGGTCCGGGATTGCGCCCTCGACCGCCTTGGCGGTCGCGATGCGCAAGGTCCGGTCATCCTTGGCGACCACCAGCAGCACGCCGTCGCCGATGGCCTTGCGGCCGATCTTCCAGGCGTCGCCCAGGCGCTGGGTGTAGTCGGTGATGTCCTCGGGCGCGGTGCTGTGCAGCAGCAGGACCACCACCTGGCTGCCGCGCTCGCGCTCGAACGCCGCGAGCTTGTCCTCCAGTGCCCGGCGCTGCGGCTCGCTCAGGGTGGCGGTCTGGTCGATCACGCGCGCGCTCAGCGGCGGAATCGGCTGCAGCGACTGCGCCAGGCCCGCCAGCGGCCAGGCCAGCAAACCGCACAGCAGCCAGAGCCAGATTCCGCGCAGAGCCGGCGTCATCACTTGCCGCCGAAGTTGACCTGGGGCGGCGCGCTGATCGCGGCCTCGTCGGCGACGGTGAAGCCCGCCTTGGGCCGGTAGCTGAAGACCATCGCGGTCAGGTTGCTCGGGAAGCTGCGCGCGAGCACGTTGTACTCCTGCACCGACTGGATGTAGCGGTTGCGCGCGACCGTGATGCGGTTCTCTGTGCCTTCGAGCTGCACGCGCAGGTCACCGAAGGCCTGGTTGGCCTTGAGCGCGGGGTACTGCTCGGACACCACCAGCAGCCGGCTCAGCGCGCTGCCGAGCTGGCCCTGCGCGGCCTGGAAGCGCTGCATCGCCTGCGGGTCCTCGAGCATCTGCGGCGTGAGCTGGATCGAGCTCGCCTTGGCGCGCGCCTCGATCACGCGGGTCAGCGTTTCCTGTTCGAAATTCGCCTCGCCCTTGACGGTGGCGACCAGGTTCGGCACCAGGTCGGCGCGGCGCTGGTACTGGTTGAGCACCTCGGACCAGGCCGAGCCGGTCTGCTCGTCGAGGCGCTGGAAGTCGTTGTAGCCACAGCCGGTCAGCGTGAAGGTCAGGGCCAGCGCCAGGGCCCAGCGGTGCAGCGCAGCGTTCATGTGCATCTCTCCCCTCCGGCTGATGCCGGCGCTGTCATTCTAGGGCCGGCCGGCTGGCTTGTCAGCGGGCGAGGGCTGACGGCCACCAGGATGTGCGTCACACAGTAGCTGCCGGTCTTCATCAGGGTGAGCCGGTGCTGAGTCGGG
>JBDLVJ010000268.1:0-8886 GCA_039804875.1 Pseudomonadota bacterium
GCTACTTTGTGCTGCCACCGCGCCGCTCCCATCGCAGCTTCCCGCGTGAGGTCAAGCAATCTACACGCAGCAAGTACCCAACAAAAAAATGCCAGTCAGGGCTTAACTGACTGGCATTACGCACAGGGCGGGCTTCGTGGATTCGACCCGCGCAGCCATCAATGAGTTCTGTGCGCCGGTCGATGAATCAACTGTAGTGGCGCGGGCGGCGCCTGTCGATCCTGTTGTGGTTACGAAACTCCGGCTTGGTCTTACTTCGCTGCTTGCTGGCTCTCGGTCTTCTTGTCGACTACCACCGATTCGCCCATCTTCACAGGCAGCTGATTCGGGTAGTCATAGCCCGTGCCCTTGTTGTGATCAATGATGGCTCCAACGCCGCCGCCAAAGATGATGTTGCCCCACATCGATCCAGCGGCCCGGGAAACAGCCTTCAGCAAGCCATCAGGCACGCCTTCTTTCTTGCAGGTCACATCAAGATCTTCGTTTGATTTTCGCACCATGACGTTGGCCGGAGCCTTGGAAGTCCACTGACCTTTGTCGTTCGATAGCTTGCACTCTGTATCGACCGGCTGGCCCTGATAAGACGAGGTCAATGCCAAGGACTGACTGGATTCTTGTGTGATGGTCGAACAACCAGTGGTTGCGACCATAAGCACAGAAAGCGCAAGGAAGCTAAGTTTCATGAAAAGGATACCTTGTGTTTATAACAAATTGTACCCATTATTGCATTTAAAATTGACTTGATCTACCCATTAAACAGGGCATGTTGTCAGCCACGCCGGGCCGGAATCCAGCGGCTCAGCGCGGCGGCGAGCTGCTGGCGGTTGATCGGCTTGGAGACATGATCGTTCATGCCTGCGGCCTCGGTCGCCAGCCGGTCCTTGAGCATCACCGCCGCCGTCAGCGCGATGATCGGCACCTGTGCCGCGCCTTGCGCCGCCTCGTGCGCGCGGATGGCACGCGTCGCCTCGAAGCCGTCCATCCCGGGCATCTGCAAGTCCATCAGGATGGCGTCGAAGCGCTCCCGGCTCAGCGCAGACCGGCCCAGAATCCTTCGAGCAGCTCGGCGAAGGCCTCGGGCTGTTCGACCGCGCTGAGGTGGGCGGCGTCCAGGCTGGCCAGCCGCGCGCCCGGGATGCGGTCGGCGATGGCCCGCGACATGGCGGGCGGGGTGGCCTCGTCGCGGCTGCCGGCGATCACCAGCGTCGGGCAGGCGATGCGCGCGTTGCCGGCGTCGAGCGCGATGGTCGCGACCGCCGCGCAGGCGGCGGCGTAGGGCAGGGCCGGCGTGGCTTCGAGCACGGCGCGCAGCGCGGCGACGCGCTCGGCACCGCCATTGACCTGATCGGCGCGGAATTCGGGCGTGAACCAGCGCTGCAGCGCGCCGTCGGCGATCGGCGGCACGCCGTTGGCCCGCACGGTGTCGATGCGGGCCTGCCACATGGCGCGCGCGGCTTCGTCATAGCTGGCGGCCGAGTTGGCGATCACGAGGCTGCGCACCAGTCCGGGGTGGCGCGCGGCCAGCGCCTGCGCGGTCATGCCGCCCATCGACAGGCCGACGAAATGCGCCGGGCCGGCGCCCTGGGCGCGGATCAGTTCGGCCGCGTCGTCGGCCAGGTCGTCCATGCTGTAAGGGCCTTCGGTGGCCGGCGTCCGGCCGTGGCCGCGCTGGTCGTAGCGCAGCACGGTGTAGCGCTCCTGCAGTGCGGCGGCGACGCCGTCCCACATGCTCAGGTCGCAGCCGAGGGCGTGGCTCAGGACGACCAGGGGGCCCTGGCCTTGTTTGAGGGTGTGGAGCTGGGTCATGTCTGTCCTTTGGTCAGGCGGCGTAGGCCGGTTTCGGGGTGGCCGCACCCGGTTGCTGCAGCAGGCTGAACACCAGCATGGCCAGGGCGGCCACGGCGCCGGGGATGGCGAACACCATGAAGTTCAGTTGCAGCGGCAGCTGGGCCGTCATCAGCGCGCCGCCCAGCAGCGGGCCGACGATGGCGCCGTTGCGGCCGATGCCCGAGGCCCAGCCCAGGCCGGTGGAGCGGATCGACAGGCCGTAAAACTGCGCCGTGCCGGCGTAGAGCAGGATCTGGGTGCCGATGGTGGTGGCGCCGGCGATGAAGATCAGCAGATACAGCATCTCGGTCGAGCTCTTGAAGCCCAGCAGGCTGATCGACAGCGCGGCGGCGGCGAAGAAGCCGACCATCACCTTGTACAGGTTGAAGCGGTCGCCCAGCCAGCCGCCCAGGATGGCGCCGGCCATGCCGCCGAAGTTCAGCGCCAGCAGGAAGCTCAGGCTGGAGCCCAGGCTGTAGCCGGCCTGCGCCATCAGCTTGGGCAGCCAGGAGCTCAGCGCGTAGACCATCAGCAGGCAGCAGAAGAAGGCCACCCACAGGCACAGGGTGCGCGCCAGCCGGCCCTCGCGGAACAGCTCCACCACCGAGGCGCTGCCGCCCTTGGTGTCGTGCAGCACGAGGTCGTCGGCGGCGCTGACCGAGCGGCTCGGGTCGATCCGGGCCAGCAGGGCGCGCGCCGGTTCGTGCCGACCCTGGCGCACCAGGAAGCCGACCGATTCCGGCAGGAAGTACAGGATCACGGGCAGCAGCAGCAGCGGGACGCCGGCGGCAAAGAACATCGATTGCCAGCCCAGGGTCGGCAGCATGTAGATGCCGACACCGGCGGCCAGCATGCCGCCGAGCGAATAGCCGCTGAACATCACGGCCACCAGCGTGCTGCGCAGGCGCCTGGGAGCGTATTCGCTCATCAGCGCCACCGCGTTGGGCATCAGGCCGCCGCAGCCGAGGCCGGCGATGAAGCGGAAGATGCCGAACTCGGTCGGGCTGCTGGCGAAGCCGTTGATGATGGTGGCACCCGAGAACAGCGCGAAGCAGATCGCGATGCCCTTCTTGCGCCCGATCCTGTCGGCCAGGGTGCCGAAGACCAGGGCGCCGAACATCATGCCGAACAGCGCGTAGCTGCCGAGGGCGCCGGCCTGCAGCGGGGTCAGGCTCCATTCCTTCATGATCGCCGGCAGCACGACCCCGAAGATGAACAGGTCGTAGCCGTCGAAGATCAGCAGCAGCGCGCACAGGCACATGACCATCCAGTGGAAGCCCGAGAACTTCGCGTGGTCTATGACGTGATGGACGTCGACTTTTTTCATGGAGTCTCTTTATTCAAATGGGCGAAAAAAACCAGGGCGGTGGCGCCGCCCTGGCGAGGTGGAGGCGCTTCGGTCAGCCGAGGTCGCCGCCGCCGACCGGCATCGTGATGCCGGTGATGTAGGAGGCCTCGTCCGAGGCCAGGAAGCAGATCGCGTTGACCTGTTCGTCGATGGTGCCGTAGCGCTTCATCAGGCTGGAGTCGAGGGTCTGGTCGACGATCATCTGGTACCAGACCTTTTCCTGCGCGCTCTGCTCGGCCGCGTTGCGCGGGATGCGGCGCGGCGGCGCCTCGGTGCCGCCGGTGGCGATCGCGTTGACGCGGATGCCGCGCTCGGCGGTCTCGAGCGCCAGGCAGGCGGTCAGCGCGTTGACGCCGCCCTTGGCCGCGCCGTAGGGCACGCGGTTGACGCCACGGGTGGCGATCGACGAGACGTTGACGATGGCGCCGCTCTTTTGTTCTAGCATGTGGGGCAGCACCGCGTGGCAGCACCACAGGGTGGGAAACAGCGAGCGGCGCACCTCGGCCTCGATCTCGTCTTCCTGGTAATGCTCGAACGGCTTGGCCCAGATCGTGCCGCCGACGTTGTTGACCAGCACGTCGATGCGGCCGAACTGCTCGACGGCCTCTTTCATGACCCGGTTGCAGTCGGCGGATTTCTCCATGTCGGCGGTCAGCGCCAGCACCTCGACCTTCTTCTTCTTGAGCTGGTCGCGCAGCTCGAACACCAGTTCCGAGCGGTCGACCAGCACCAGCCGGGCGCCTTCCTTGGCCATGCGCAGCGCGACGCCGTGGCCGATGCCCTGGGCGGCGCCGGTGATCACCGCCACCTGGTTCTTGAATCGTTTAGTCATGCGGAGGGTGCTGAGGAAGCCCGTGGCGACGGGCGGGGAAAGGGGCGGAAAAAGGCGGAAAAGGGCGCGGGCGGCTCAGGCGCTGGCGGAGAACTTCTCGTGATGGAAGTTGGCGGGCTTGATGCCCTGCTCGCGCAGGTACTGGTTGACGGCCTCGACCATGGGCGGCGGGCCGCACAGGTAGACATCGACCTCGCCCGCGTGGAGCTGGCCGGCGCTGATGTGCTGGGTCACGTAGCCCTTGTTCGGGTACTGGCTGTCGGGGCTGGCGACGCAGGCGGTCCAGCTGAAGTTCGGAATCCGGGCCGCGAAGCCTTCGAGCTGGTCGAGGCCGACCAGGTCGGCGTCGTGGGTCACGCCGTAGATCAGGTGCACCGGGAAGTCGCTGCCCTGGGCCTCGATCTTCTCCAGCATCGCGGTGAAGGGCGCCAGGCCGGTGCCGCCGGCCAGCAGCAGCAGCGGACGCTTGATGTCGCGCAGGTAGAAGCTGCCGAGCGGGCCGGTCAGGCTCATCGCGCTGCCGGGCTGGGCCTGGCCGGTCAGAAAGCCGCTCATCTTGCCGTTGGGCACGTTGCGGATCAGGAACGAGACGGCGCCGTCCTTGATCAGCGAGCTGAACGAGTAGGCGCGGTGCTCGCTGCTGCCGGGAATCCGCAGGTTGACATACTGGCCGGGCAGGAAGGACAGCTTGTTGAGCGAGTCGCCCTCGATGGTCAGCGCGATCGTGCTCGGCGAGCTCTGGCGCACTGCCTTGACGCGGACGTCGAAGCTGCCCTGCTGGGTCTTGCAGACGGCGGAGGAGGCCGGCACGCGCACCACGCAGTCGCTCTGGGCGCGCATCTGGCAGGTCAGCACGAAGCCTTCGCGGGCTTCCGCCTCGGTCAGCGCGTCGTCGATGTAGTCGCCCATGCTGTAGTCGCCGGACTCGGCGAAGCATTTGCAGGTACCGCAGGCGCCGTCGCGGCAGTCGAGCGGAATGTTGACCCCCTGGCGATAGGCCGCGTCGGCGACGGTCTCGGTCGGGTTGGCCTCGATGAAGCGGGTCACGCCGTCTTCGAACTGGAACGCGATGTGATGGGTCATGATGAATCCATAACGGCCGGAGTTGGCCCGGCCTGCAACTCAGGGAATCAGCCGATCGGGGGCGATCAGAGGCAGATCACGTCGATGACGTGGTGGATGTAGTCGTTCTTGATCACGACATGCTTCTTCCTGATCTGCGGCTGCGCGCCGTTGAAGTCGATCTGGTAGGTCGAACGGCCGAAGTAGCTGTCGGTCATGTGGTAGCGGTAGCAGCAGTTGTTCCAGTTGAAGCGCGCCGTCACCACGCCAGCATCCTGCTCCAGGATCTCGATGTTCGAGAGGTGGTGGCCGGTGCGGGGCTCGGGCATGCTGGCCGCCGAGCGCTCGGTCTTGATGCGGAACACGCGGTCTTCCAGGCCGCCACGGTTGGCGTAATAGATCAGCGAGATCTCGTTCTGCGGGTCGCGCGTCAGCGTGTTGTCGTCGTCCCAGGACGGCACCCAGTACTCGGCGTCCGGCGCGTAGCACTCGAGCCAGGCGTCGAACTGCTTGTCGTCGAGCAGGCGGGCTTCGCGGAACAGGAAGGCTTGGACTTGTTCGATCGTGATGGACATGGCTTGCCTCTTCTCTCGGTATTACTTGGACTCCGCCTGGGCGGCGGCCTGCATGGTGTCCATCCAGTAGCGGTGCTGGGTGGTGTAGAGGCCTTCGTCCTCGGTCTTGACCCCGCTCAGGATCGGTTCGAGGCCGATCGACTGGGCGGCCGCGTCGGCGCCCTGGACCCAGTGGGTCGAGCCGCGGCACATGTCGTTCCATTCCAGCGCGATGCCCTGGTAGCCTTCCTGGCAGGCGCGGAATTCCTCCAGGTCGTCCGGGGTGGCCATGCCGGTGGCGTTGAAGAAGTCCTCGTACTGGCGGATGCGGCGCGCGCGCGCCTCCGGCGCCTCGCCCTTGGGCGCGATGCAGTAGATCGTGACCTCGGTCTTGTTGACCGAGATCGGACGCAGCACGCGGATCTGCGAGCTGAACTGGTCCATCAGGTAGACGTTCGGGTACAGGCAGAGGTTGCGCGAGCGGTTGATCATCCAGTCGGCGGTGGCCTGGCCGTACTGGGACACCAGCTGGTCGCGGATCGGGTAGGCCGGGCGGTCCTGCGGGTTGGCCCATTCGGTCCACAGCAGCACATGGCCGTTGTCGAAGGAATAGAAGCCGCCGCCGTTCTTGGCCCAGCTGCCGGCATCCATCGCCTTGATGTCGTCGCCGGCCTCGCGCTGCTTGCGCGCGTTGGTGGTGGCGGCGTAGTTCCAGTGCACCGAGCTCACGTGGTAGCCGTCGGCGCCGTTCTCGGCCTGGATCTTCCAGTTGGCGTCGAAGGTGTAGGTCGAGCTGCCGCGCAGGACCTCCAGGCCCTCGGGCGACTGGTCGACGATCATGTCGATGATCTTGGTGGTGCCGCCCAGGAACTCGGTCAGGGGCTTGACATCGTCATTCAGGCTGCCGAACAGGAAGCCGCGGTAGCTCTCGAAGCGCGCGACCTTCTTGAGGTCGTGGCTGCCGTGCTGGTTGAAGGACTCGGGGTAGCCGGCCGCCGCGCCGCCGTCCTTGACCTTCAGCAGCTTGCCGCTGTTGTTGAAGGTCCAGCCGTGGAAGGTGCAGGTGAAGTTGGACTTGTTGCCCTTCTTGTGGCGCGCCAGCGTGGCGCCGCGGTGGGAGCAGGCATTGATCAGCGCGTTGAGCTGGCCGTCCTTGTTGCGCGTGATCATGATCGGCTGACGGCCGATGGTGGTCGTGTAGTAGTCGCCGTTGTTCGGGATCTGGCTCTCGTGCGCCAGGTAGATCCAGTTGCCCTCGAAGATGTGCTTCATCTCGAGATCGAACAGTTCCGGGTCGGTGAAGGCCGAGCGATGGACGCGGTAGACGCCCTGGTCGTGGTCTTCGACCAGCATGCCGTTCAGGCGTTCTTGCAAGTTTTGAGTGCTCATGAAGGATCTCCTGTTGTGCTGGCGGGCTCTTGGTCCACGGCGACGGCGGGTCGTCCTGGACGGCTGGGGCGGCAGGCGGATCCGGCGCGGGAGGGAGGCCCGGGCCGGATCGGACAGAAGGCGAGCGTCGCGGCCGGCAGGCGAGGGTCGGGGGCGCTGGAACGGCGGGCCAATCTGGCGGGCGTTCCGGGCTCGGTCTGACTTGTCTCCTGCGGTGACCATCGTCGCGGCACCGTCTGCATCCCCTGCTGTCGCGGCGCCCGCATCGTCTGTTCCGATCCGGCTTGCCGCACCCCAGGGCTGCTTGTTTTCCAGGGCCGATCTTATGGAGAAACCCTGATCCAGATCAAAGACTGTTTTAGAATCATCCGATACCCAGAAAGTATGCGATGGATTTTCGGCACCTCAAGTATTTCGTCGCCGTGGCGCAGGAGCGCAGTTTCACCCGCGCGGCCGAACGGCTCTACATCTCGCAGCCGCCGCTGAGCCGACAGATCCAGCAGCTCGAGGAGGAGCTCGGCCTCAAGCTGCTCGACCGCGAGGCCCGGCCGCTGGCGCTGACCGAGGCCGGCCGCTTCTTCCATGCCCGCGCGGTGCGCATGCTCGAGCAGCTCGACGAGACCATCGCGATGACGCGCCGGCTGTCCCAGGTCGACCGCCGGCTGGTGATCGGTTTCGTGCCCTCGACCATGTACGGCGCGCTGCCGCGCATCGCGCGCCTGTTCCGCGCCCGCCGGCCGCAAGTGCCGCTGGTGCTGGTCGAGAAGACCACGGTCGAGCAGGGCGAGGCGCTCAAGGCCGGCCAGATCGATGTCGGCTTCGGCCGCGTGCGCTTCGACGATCCCAGCCTGCGGCGCGAGGTGCTGCGCGAGGAACCGCTGGTGCTGGCCATACCCAGCGAGCATTCCCTGGCGGGCGAACCCGGGCCGGTCAGCCTGGCGCAGGCCGCCGGCTTTCCCCAGCTGGTTTACCCGCGCAAGCCGCGCCCGAGTTACGCCGACCATATCCTGTCGCTGTTCCGCGATCTGGGCCTGGAGCCGGTCGAGGTCCAGGAGGTGCAGGAAATGCAGACCGCGCTCGGCCTGGTCGCCGCCGGCATGGGCCTGTGCCTGGTGCCGGCCAGCGCGCAGCGGCTGCGCCGCGACGAGGTGGTCTATCGCCCGCTGCTCGAATCGAACGCGACCTCGCCCATCATCATGAGCACGCGCCTGAACGACCAGTCCGATGACATCGTGCTGCTGCGCGAGCTGATCGACGAGGTCTACCGGCTGCAGGCGGCCGAAAGGCTGGAGGCCGAGCGCAAGTCGATGCCGGTGCTGACCGGGCCGCGCGGCAGCCCCTGAGCCCTCAGCGCAGCTGCAGGCCGCGCCGCAGCACCACGGGCTTGCCGCCCAGGCGTTTCTTGGCCATCCAGTGCGCCAGCGCCGAGTCGAGCTGGTCGGCGTGCTTGGGGAACCAGTCGGCCAGATGCTCGACCAGGTCGCGCACGACCTCGGCATCGATTTCGCCCCGGCTCAGCAGCGCGCCGATCTCGTGCACCGAGCCCAGCACGGCGGCATGCTCGTCCATGTGGCAGTCGCGCGGCGGGAAGTCGCTCTCCGTCATCCAGGCATTTTCCATCTCGAAATGCTGTTCGAGGTGGCGGGTGAATTCGCTCAGCAGCGCCGGCAGCGCGGCCTCGTCGGCCGCCTGCAGCTGGCCGAGCAGGCCGACGAATTCCTCGTGGACCTCGTCGATCGGCGTATAGCCCAGCAGGTACTGGTCGCTCCATTGCATGGGCTGCTGGTCGGGGTGCGGTGGCTCGGAGGTCATGTCTGTCGTGGCTGGGGTACGGATGGGCGGTGACGCCAGGGCGCCAGTCCGCTGCTGGGCCT
>JBDLVJ010000269.1:0-3105 GCA_039804875.1 Pseudomonadota bacterium
CCTCGTGGCGGGTCGCCGCGTCCTGGTCGTCGGCGACGTGATGCTGGACCGCTACTGGTTCGGCGCCGTCGAGCGCATCTCGCCCGAAGCCCCGGTTCCCGTGCTGCATGTGAACCGCGAGGAGGAACGCCTGGGCGGGGCGGCCAACGTCGCGCTCAACGTCAAGACCCTGGGCGGACAGGCGACCCTGCTGAGCATGTTGGGACAGGATGAACCCGCGCAGCGGCTGCAGGCCCTGCTGCACCAGCAAGGCATCGCCACCGTGCTGGGTCAGGACCCGCGCCTGCAGACCATCGTCAAGCTGCGCCTGATCGGACGGGCCCAGCAGCTGCTGCGCGTGGACTTCGAACAGGAGCCCGACCACGAGGTGCTGGCCCAGATGCTGACCGACTTCGAACGCGAACTGCCCCACCACGACGTGGTGCTGTTCTCGGACTACGGCAAGGGCGGGCTGGCGCATATCCCGCGCATGATCGAGCTCGCGCGCGCGGCCGGCAAGCCGGTGCTGGTCGACCCCAAGGGCAGCGACTACGCGCGCTACGGCGGCGCCAGCGTGATCACGCCGAATCGCGCCGAGCTGATGCAGGTGGTCGGCAGCTGGCAGGACGAGGCCGAACTCGAGCGCAAGGCGCAGGGCTTGCGCGAGCGCCTGGGCCTGCGGGCGCTGCTGCTGACGCGCTCCGAGGAAGGCATGTCGCTGTTCGAGCCCGGGCGGGTCTCGCATGTCAAGGCGCAGGTGCGCGAGGTGGCCGATGTCACCGGCGCCGGCGACACCGTGATCGCGACCCTGGCCCTGATGCTGGCCTGCGGCCTGCCCCTGCCCGAGGCGATGGCGCACGCCAACCGCGCCGGGGGCCTGGTGGTGGCCAAGTTCGGCACTGCGACCGTGAGCCACGAGGAGCTGTTCGGATGAGCGCGCTGATGGACAAGGTCTGCCCGCGCGAGGATCTGCCGGCGCGTCTGGCCGCGCTGCCGCGTCCGCTGGTCTTCACCAACGGCGTGTTCGACGTGCTGCACCGTGGCCATGTCAACTACCTGCACCAGGCCGCCGCGCTCGGCGGCTCGCTGATCGTGGCGGTCAATTCCGACGCCTCGGCCAGGATGCTCGGCAAGGGCCCGGACCGGCCGCTGAACCGGGCCGAGGACCGCGCCGCCGTGCTCGCCGGCCTGGCCTCGGTGGCGCTGGTGACCTTCTTCGACGAGCGCACGCCGGTCGAACTGATCCAGGAAATCCGGCCCGAGCTCTACGTCAAGGGCGGCGACTACGACATGGAGCAGCTGGAGGAAACCCGGGTCGTGCGCGGCTGGGGCGGCGACGCGCTGACCATTCCCTTCGTCAACGGCTACTCGACCACCTCGCTGGTCCAGCGCATCCGCGCGGGCGACAATGGTGCGGCCCCGCGCCAGGCGGCCTTCCTCGACCGCGACGGCGTGATCAACCGGGACCGGGCCTATGTCAGCCGCTGGGAGGATTTCGAATTCGTGCCGGGAGCGATCGACGCCATGCGCCGGCTGAAGCAAGCCGGCTACGCGCTGGTGGTGGTGACCAACCAGTCCGGCATCGCGCGCGGCTATTACAGCGAGGCGCAATACCAGGCGCTGACCGCCGCCATGAAGCAGGCGCTGGCCGACGCCGGCGCGGCGGTCGATGCGGTCTACCACTGCCCGCACCACCCCAAGGGCCAGCTGGCGGAACTGGCCATCGACTGCGACTGCCGCAAGCCCGCGCCCGGCATGATCCTGCGCGCGGCCAGGGAACTGAATTTGGCGCTGGCCGACTCGGTCCTGGTCGGCGACAAGCCGTCGGACATCGAGGCCGCGCGCGCCGCCGGCGTCGGTCGGGCCTATATCGTGCGGTCGGACAATGCCGAGTCGGGCCAGGGGCCGGCCGGCGCCGATGCGGCCTGCGCCGACCTGAGCGCCTGCGTCACCCTGCTGCTGGCGCGATGATGCGTCGCCTCTACAGCCTGCTGTTGCTGGTACTGCTGCCGTTGGCGCTGGCCCGGCTCTGGTGGAAGGGCCGGGCCAACCCCGACTACCGGCGGCGCTGGGGCGAGCGGCTCGGCTTCGTGCCGGTGCGCCCCGAACGCCCGCGGCTGTGGGTACACGCGGTCTCGGTCGGCGAGACAATCGCGGCCGCGCCGCTGCTGCGCGCCTGGCAGGCCGCCCACCCCGACTGGGCGCTGCTGGTCACGACCACGACCCCGACCGGATCGGCCCAGGTGCGGCGCCTGTTCGGCGACAGCGTCGAGCATTGCTACCTGCCGTTCGACCTGCCCTGGCTGGTCGGCATGTTCCTGCGCCGCAGCCGGCCCCGCCTCGCGATCGTGATGGAGACCGAGATCTGGCCCAATCTCTACGCCTGCGCGCAGCGGCGCGGCCTGCCGCTGATCATGGCCAATGCCCGGCTGTCGGACAAGTCGTTCCAGGCCTACCGCCGGTTGCGCTGGCTGGTCGGGCCGACCCTGCAGCGGGTCGCGCTGATCGCCGCGCGCGGGCGCGAGGATGCCGAGCGCTTCATCGCGCTGGGCGCGGCGGCTGGGCGGGTGGAGGCGCTCGGCAACCTCAAGTTCGACCTCGAGCGCTCGCCGCAGGTCGTCGCGGCGGGCCGGGCCTGGCGCGACTGGCTGGGCACTGAGCGTCCGGTCTGGATCGCCGCCAGCACCCATCCGGGCGAGGAGGAACAGGTGCTGGCCGCGCAGCAGCAGCTGCTGCAACGACAGCCACGGGCGCTGCTGCTGCTGGCGCCACGCCACCCGGAACGCGCCGAGGCGGTACTGACCATGGCGCGGGCCGCCGGCCTGCGACCGCTGCGCCGCAGCGAGCTGAGCCCCGCGCTTCAACTGCCAGCACCCGGACTGCCCGCACCCAGTGCCAGTGCCGTGCTGGTCGTCGACACCTTGGGCGAACTGATGGCCTTCTACGCCGCCAGCGACCTGGCGTATGTCGGTGGCAGCCTGGTGGCCAACGGTGGCCACAACCCGCTCGAGCCGCTGGTGCTGGACCTGCCGGTGCTCAGCGGCCCGCAGGTGTTCAACTTCCGCGAGGTCTATGCCGAGCTGCAGGCGCTCGATGCCGTCACGCTGGTCGACTCGGCGGATGCGC
>JBDLVJ010000270.1:0-2991 GCA_039804875.1 Pseudomonadota bacterium
CCTGGCTGGACAAGAACAGGCGATTGTGGAAGAACTGCGAGCGGCTACTCAACACCAGCCTGCAGTTCGTCCATCTGGCCTTCCTGGGGCTCTTGCTCAGAAGACTTTGAACACGCTCTCAGCGCGGGCCCAGCATCGATTCGGGCCGCAGCCACAGGTCGAGCTCGTCCGCCGTGGCGTAGCCCAGTGTCAGCGCGGCCTGCCTGAGCGAGCAGGCGTTCTGGTGCGCCTGCTTGGCGATTTGGACCGCCTTGTCATGGCCGATATGCGGTACCAGCGCGGTCACCAGCATCAGGGAGCGGCCCAGGTGCTCGGCGATGCGCTCGCGGTTGGGCAAGATGCCACGCGCGCAATAGAGGTCGAAGCTGGCCATGCTGTCGCCGAGCAGTCGGATGCTCTGCAGCAGGTTGTGCGCGATCAGCGGCTGGAAGACATTGAGCTCGAAATGGCCGCTGGCCGCTCCGATGCCCAGCGCCACGTCGTTGCCCATGACCTGGGCGCAGAGCATGGTCAGCGCCTCGCACTGGGTCGGATTGACCTTGCCGGGCATGATCGAGCTGCCGGGCTCGTTTTCCGGCAGATGGAGCTCGCCCAGGCCGGCGCGCGGCCCGCTGGCCAGCCAGCGGATGTCGTTGGCGATCTTCATCAGCGCGACGGCCAGGGTCTTGAGCGCGCCATGCACGGCCACCAGCCCGTCGTGCGCGGCCAGCGCGGCGAACTTGTTGCCCGCGCTGCTGAAGGGCAGGCCGTGGCGGCTGGCGAGCGCGGCGGCCACCCGCTGGCCGAATTCGGCATGGGTGTTGAGTCCGGTGCCGACCGCCGTGCCGCCGATGGCCAGCGGATACAGCCATTGCATGGCATCGGCCAGCCGCTGGCGCGCCTGGGCCAGCTGGGCCGCGTAGCCGGAGAACTCCTGGCCCAGGGTGATCGGGGTGGCATCCTGCAGATGGGTGCGGCCGATCTTGACGATGTCGGTGAAGGCCAGCGCCTTCTCGGCCAGGGTCGCCTGCAGGCTGTCTAGCGCCGGCAGCAGCCGCGCGTGAAGGGCGAGCGCCGCCGCGAGGTGGATCGCGCTCGGAAAGACATCGTTGGAGGACTGGCCCAGGTTGACCTCGTCGTTGGGGTGCAGCAGGCGCTCGCGGCCGCGCGGGCCGCCCAGCAGCTCGGAGCCCCGGTTGGCCAGTACCTCGTTGAGGTTCATGTGGCTCTGGGTGCCCGAGCCGGTCTGCCAGACCGAGAGCGGGAACTCGTCCGCATGCCGCCCGTCGAGCACCTCTTGCGCCGCCGTCCTGATGGCCCGTGCCTTGTCGGGCGGCAGCAAGCCCAGATCTTCGTTGACCTGGGCGCAGGCCAGCTTGACCGAGGCCAGTGCCAGGATCAGTTCCGGTGGCAGGCGTTCGGTCGAGATCGCGAAATGCTCGAGCGAGCGCTGCGTCTGCGCGCCCCACAGTCGCCTGGCTTCCACCGCGATGCTGCCGAAGGCGTCCTCTTCCTGCCGGGTCGATGTCATCTGCTGCTCCTTTGGCGGCTTCTTTGCCGCGTGGCCGCTGGCGTCAGACACACCTTAGCCGCTCATGAGCGGATTGCCTAGAGCGGTGCCTGCGCGGGCGGTTCGGCCGGCCTGCCGGGGCTACTGCAAGACCCCGTCTGGATCGAGGTTGGGCGCCAGTCCGGGCTGCTGGAATTCGTCGTAGACCCAATCCCCCTGCACCGAGCTGACCCCGGTCGGTGCCGGCGGCGTGAGGACCGGTTTGCCGGCCAGCGCCACCCGCATGAAATCGATCCAGATCGGCAAGGCCACCGTGGCACCGAATTCGCGTCCGCCCAGCGATCGGGGCTCGTCGTGGCCCATCCAGGCGACCGCCGTGGTGTTGCCGCCATAGCCCGCGAACCAGCCATCGACCGCCTCGCTGCTGGTGCCGGTCTTGCCCGCCAGATCCTGGCGGCCCAGTTGCCTCGTCGCCGCGGCGCCCGTGCCGGTGCGGGTCACCTCGCGCAGCAGGCTGGTGGTGATGAAGGCGTTGCGCGCCTCGAGCACCCGGTCGGCCTCCTGCGCGACCAGGGGGGGCTTTGCCTCGAACAGGAGCTTGCCCCGGATATCGACCACCTTCTGGATCAGATAGGGCCTGATCTGGAAGCCCCCGTTCGCCAGCACCGAATAGGCCCCGGCCAGTTGCAGCGGCGTGACCGACCCGGTGCCCAGCGTCAGCGTGTAGTTCTGGGGTTGCCGGTTCGCGTCGAAGCCAAAGCGCGAGAGGAAGGCATGGGCATGGGTCGGCGTGATGGCGCGCAACAGCCGAACGGCCGCGACGTTCTTGGACTGGGCCAGGGCGCGCCGCAGGCTGATCGGGCCTTCGTAGACGCCGTCATCGTTCTGTGGCGACCAGGGCGCCCCGCCGGTTTCGGCGGCCGTGAGCGTCAGCGGCGCATCGTTGACCAGGGTGGCTGGCGAGAAGCCCTTTTCCAGGGCGGCGGCATAGATGAACGGCTTCATGGCCGACCCTGGCTGGCGCCAGGCCTGGGTCACATGGTTGAACGGGCTGACGCTGAAATCGAAGCCGCCGACCAGCGCGCGGTAGGCGCCCGTCTGGTGGTTCAAGGCCACGAAGGCCGCGCCCACCTGAGGCAACTGGCTGATGCTCCATTGCCCCTTCGCCCCCTGCTGCACGCGGATGACCGATCCCGGCTTGATCTGAAGGGCAGGGCTGGCGTTGCGGGCCAGGGCGGCGGCAGCCCAGCGCCAACCGTCGGGCAGGATGTGGACCACCGAGCCGTCGGCCAGCATGGCTTGCACCGACTGTGGCGTGACCGCCAGCACCACCGCCGGCAAGAGCGGGTCGCTGGCCGGATGTTGCGCCAGCTTGGCCTCGATCGCCTTCGAGCGTTCCTCGCTGCTGCCGGGCAGCTGCAGGCTGTCCTCCGGGCCCCGGTAGCCGTGGCGTTGGTCGTAAGCCATCACATGGCGGCGCAAGGCCGCGTAGGCGGCCTCCT
>JBDLVJ010000271.1:0-3222 GCA_039804875.1 Pseudomonadota bacterium
CCGCAATGCCGCCTTGGGCGACTGCATCAGCAACCTGCTCGCGACCCAGGGCCACGAGGTGCACCGCGAGTTCTATTACAACGACGCGGGCGTGCAGATCGCCACCCTGGCCAACTCCACCCAGTGCCGCCTCAAGGGCCTGAAGCCCGGGGACGCTGGCTGGCCTGAAAGCGCCTACAACGGCGACTACATCGCCGACATCGCCGCCGACTTCCTGGCCAAGAAGACCGTCAGCGCCGACGACCGGCAGTTCACCGCCTCCGGTGACGCGGACGACCTGGACAGCATCCGCCAGTTCGCCGTGGCCTACCTGCGCCACGAGCAGGACCTGGACCTGCAGGCCTTCCAGGTGAAGTTCGACCACTACTACCTGGAGTCCAGCCTCTACACCAGCGGCCGCGTGGACGCGACGGTGAAGAAGCTGATCGACGCCGGAAAGACCTACGAACTGGACGGCGCGCTGTGGCTCAAGTCCACCGACTACGGTGACGACAAGGACCGCGTCATGCGCAAGGGCGACGGCTCGTTCACCTATTTCGTGCCCGATGTGGCCTACCACATCAGCAAGTGGGAGCGCGGCTTCACCAAGGTCATCAACATCCAGGGCACCGACCACCACGGCACCATCGCCCGCGTGCGCGCCGGCCTGCAGGCCGCGGGCGTGGGCATCCCCGAGGGCTACCCCGACTACGTGCTGCACACCATGGTGCGAGTGGTCAAGGGCGGCGAAGAGGTCAAGATCAGCAAGCGCGCCGGCAGCTACGTGACCCTGCGCGACCTGATCGAGTGGACCAGCAAGGACGCGGTGCGCTTCTTCCTGCTCAGCCGCAAGCCCGACACCGAATACACCTTCGACGTCGACCTGGCGGTGCAGAAGAACAACGACAACCCGGTGTACTACGTGCAGTACGCCCATGCGCGCATCTGCTCTGTGCTGACCGCCTGGGGCGGTGACGTGAGCACGCTGGGCGGCGTCGACCTGTCGCCGCTGGACACGCCGGCCGCGCAGTCGCTGATGCCGTTGCTGGCCAAGTACCCGGCGATGCTGACCTCCGCCGCCACCGATTTCGCACCGCACGACGTCACGTTCTACCTGCGCGAGCTCGCCGCCGCGTACCACAGCTACTACGACGCCGAGCGCATCCTGGTCGACGACGAGGCCGTCAAACTGGCACGTCTCGCCCTGGTGGCGGCAACGGCTCAGGTGTTGCACAATGGCCTGGCCGTGCTCGGTGTCAGCGCGCCGCAGAAGATGTAATAAATGCCTATGAACAAGCACAGGGGGGGGACCCTGCTCGGATTCATCCTGGGTCTGCTGGTCGGCCTCGGGGCCGCGCTGGCGGTGGCCGTCTACGTGACCAAGGTGCCGATCCCGCTGGTGGACCGTGGCCTGCAGTCCAGGCCGGACCGGGATGCGCAGGAGCAGGCGCGCAACAAGGACTGGAATCCGAACGCGGGCCTGGCCAGCAAGACCGTGCCGCTGCCCGCGCCGGTCGAGGGCGGCGCCGTGCCATCGGCTCCGGCCGCGTCCAGCGAGCCGCCGAGGCCGACCCCTGCGCCGGCCGTCGCCGCGCCCGAGGCTGGCAAGATCACGCCCGCGGCCAAGCCCGCGAAGGACCCTCTGGGCGAGTTGATCGATTCGCGCGCCGACGCGAGCGCTCCCAAGCCCGAGCCCTTCATCTATTTCGTTCAGGCCGGAGCCTTCCGTGGGCCCGAGGAAGCCGAGACCCAGCGCGCCAAGCTCGCGATGCAGGGTTTCGATTTCAAGGTCAGCGAGCGCGAACAGGCCGGGCGTCTGGTCTACCGCCTGCGCCTCGGTCCCTACCGTAGCAAGGCCGAGGCCGATCAGACGCAGGAGCGCCTGGTGGCACAGGGCGTCGAGGCGGCGCTGGTGCGCAGCCAGCGCTAACCCATACCGGATCAGGAGTCTTACCCTCATGCAACGTCGAGTCTTCAATCACAGCCTGCTGGCTGGCACCGCCCTGGCCGCTACCGGCTGGCTGAGCCTGCCGGCCCGGGCCCAGTCCGGCTTCAAGGAAGGCAAGGACTTCCAGCGCCTCAAGCAGCCCGTGGCCGTCGATGCCCCGGCCGGCCAGGTCGAGGTGCTGGAGTTCTTCTCCTACGGCTGCATCCACTGCTTCCAGTTCGAGCCCCAGGTCAAGGCCTGGCTGCAGCAGAAGCCGGCACATGTGAGCTTCAGGCGGGTGCCGGTGTTCGCAGAGCCGCTGCAGCGCGTCTACTACGCACTCGAGGCGATGGGCCAGCTCGAGGCCGCGCACGACAAGCTGTTCGCGCTGTTCTTCACCGACTCGGTGCGTCCGGCCGGCAACAAGCCAGAGGCGATGGCCGACTGGGTGGCCAAGGCCGGCGTCGACCGCGTCAAGTTCCTGGCGGCCTACCAGTCCTTCGGCGTCGCGGGCAAGGTCAAGCGCGCCAGCCAGCTGGCCGACCTGTACCAGGTCGAGGGCACGCCGGCGGTCGGCATCGCGGGCCGCTTCCTGGTGCCGGGCCAGGCCGAGCGCACGCTGCCGATCGTCAACGCGCTGATCGCCGAGGCCCGCAAGGGCTGAACCGGCCGGCGCCAGCGGTCCGAGCCTGCCTTCGAGCAGGCTTTTTTGCGTCGGTTTCATGGGGCCGGCCGCATGACGTGACTGCGACTCGGCCTGTCGGTACAATTAATGCAAGTTCCGTGCCGCCCCAGACTATGCCCCAGACCTCACCCCGCCGCTTTTCGCTGACCGCCCTGCTGGTGCTGGCCTGTGCCTGCTGGACCTCCGCCGCGCTGGCCGAGCGGGCCGACCGCGAGCAGGCCATGAACGCCGAGGCCGACGCGCTGCGCTATGACGACGCGAGCCAGACCAGCATCTTCACGGGCCGGGTCGTGATCACCAAGGGCACGATCCAGATTCGCGGCGCCCGGGTCGAGGTCAGGCAGGATCCGCAGGGCCACCAGTTCGGCACCGTGCTGGCCGGCCCCGACCAGATCGCCAGTTTCCGCCAGAAGCGCGAGGGTATGGACGAATACATCGAGGGCCAGGCGCAGCGGATCGAATACGACAGCCGCGCCGATCAGGTCAGGTTCACTGGTCAGGCGGTGTTGCGCCGCTACCGGGGTCAGGTGCTGAGCGACGAGACCGCTGGCGCCGTGATTGTCTACGACAACCGGACCGAGGTGTTCCGGGTCGACGGCGGTGCGGCCAGCGCCTCGTCCACCAACCCTTC
>JBDLVJ010000272.1:0-9086 GCA_039804875.1 Pseudomonadota bacterium
CCCCCGAGAAGGCCCGCTTCCTGCAGGACGCGGGCCTGAGCCAGATCGTGCTGGCGCGCGAGCTCACGCTCAAGCAGATCGCCGCCATCCGCGCCGCGACCGACCCCGAGCGCTGCAACATCGAGTTCTTCGTCCACGGCGCGCTCTGCGTGGCCTACAGCGGGCAATGCTTCATCAGCCATGCCCACACCGGGCGCAGCGCTAACCGCGGCGACTGCTCGCAGGCCTGCCGCCTGCCCTACGAGGTCAAGGACGCCCAGGGCCGCATCATCGCGCACGACAAGCATGTGCTGTCGATGAAGGACAACAACCAGAGCGAGAACCTGGCCGCGCTGATCGACGCCGGCGTGCGCAGCTTCAAGATCGAGGGCCGCTACAAGGACATGGGCTATGTGAAGAACATCACGGCGCATTACCGGGTCCTGCTCGACGAGAGCCTGGAGCAGCGCCCCGAGCTCGCGCGCGCCTCCAGCGGCGAATGCACCTTCTTCTTCCAGCCCGACCCGGACCAGAACTTCAACCGCGAGTTCACCGACTACTTCGTGCAGGGCCGCCAGGACGACATCGGCGCCTTCGACAGCCCGAAGAACCCGGGCCAGGCCATCGGCTGGATCAGCAAGGTCCACCCCGACAGCGTCGAGATCGAGCTCAGCGACCCCGGCCTGGAGCTCGCCAACGGCGACGGCCTGTGCTACTACGACCTGCAAAAGGAACTGGTCGGCCTGCAGACGAATCGGGTCGAGAAGCTCGGCAAGGGGACGGAAGGCGGCCGGATCTGGCGGATTTTCCCGAAGGACCCGATGGAAGGCTTCAAGGACCTGCGCAAGGGGGTCGAGGTCAACCGCAACCGCAGCATGGACTGGGTACGCACGCTCGAAAAGCAATCGGCCGAGCGCCGGATCGGCGCCTGGATCAGGCTGGAGGAGACCGATGACGGCCTGCGCCTGAGCCTGACCGACGAGGACGGCCACTGCGGCGAGGCCAGCGCCAGCCTCGCGCTGCAGGCGGCCAGGGACCCGGCGCAGGCCGATGCCAGGCTGCGCGAGCAGCTCGAGCGTCTGGGCGAGACGATCTTCACCCCGATCGATGTCACGCTGGCTTTGTCTGGCCCCCGGTTCGTGCCGGCCTCCCTGCTCAACGCGCTGCGCCGGGACGCGGTGGCCCAACTGGAGGCGGCGCGTGCCAGCGCGCTGCAACGCCTGCCGCGCGCCCAGCCGGTCGAGCCGCCCGCGCCCTACCCGGAAGACACGCTGAGCTATCTGGCCAACGTCTACAACCACAAGGCGCGCGACTTCTATGCCCGCCACGGCGTGCGGGTGATCGCCGCCGCCTACGAGAGCCAGGAAGAGGAAGGCGAGGTCAGCCTGATGATCACCAAGCATTGCGTGCGCTTCTCCCTGAGCCTGTGTCCGAAGCAGGCCAAGGGCGTGACCGGGGTGCAGGGCCAGGTCAAGGCCGAGCCGCTGCAGCTGATCAACGGCAAGGAAAAGCTCACGCTGCGCTTCGACTGCAAGCCCTGCGAGATGCATGTGGTCGGCAAGATCAAGCGCGGCGTGATCAACCAGGCCGCCGCGATGCCGCTGCCGTTCTACCGCACCCGGCCACAGCCCATCCTCAAGCCTTGATGCGGGGTAGAGCCGGTGCGGCGCTCCCGCCTACATGCCGAGGGAGCGCAGCAGGTCGTCGGTGTCGCCAGCGCCAGCGGGCACCGGCACGACCACCGCCGCCGGCTTGGCGGCCTGCTGCTGGGCAATGGTCTGATTCATCAGCTCGTCGGGGTCGAGCACGGCATGCGGCTCGAAATCGTACAGCTTGATGAACTCGGTGCGGTCCACGGCGAGTTCCAGGTAGAAGATGTTGTTGCGCGCGGTATAGAAGGTCACGCGGCGCGCCTCGGGCTGGTCGAGGTTGGCGTCCACGCTCAGCATCACCTGCTTGTTGATGACCAGCATCTTGGGCTGGTTCTGCGTGATGTCGGTGTGCAGCTCGCGCCTGACCTTGCTGGTGAAGTCGCCCAGCACCTGGTTCATCAGCTCGCCCATGACGTTGCTGACCTCGTCCGAGGTGTACGAACTGACCAGATCTTCCTTGTTCATGCCCATGTTGAGCATGTAGCTCTGGTAGAGCTCAATGGCGGACTGGGCCGAGAAATTCAGGATCACCAGACCCGAGAATCCGCCGTCGAACAGGACGAAACAGCCGATGTCCGGCTTCAGGCAGGTCTTCTTGATTCTCTGCACCATGCCGGAATAGTGGATGTTGGTCTTGGTCGTCACACCTAGCACATCACTGACGGAATTGCACAGGCTGATCAGCAGATCGTTCGTACCCAGTACGATGGGATTCTTGTCTTGCATAATTTTCATCTGTTGTGTGCCTTCGCAGTTCGAAGCTGCCTATTCTCGCATTCAAGGCAAACTGACATCACTTCAAGCCGGGCCGGGCAGGAAGAAAGCGCAGAAATCGCAAAAAAAAAAGCCGGACCCTGGGGCCCGGCTCCACCGATTTCACTGATCGCGGGAGGGCACGCCCCTCCCGCCGGCTGGCGTCAACCGACCCACTTGCGGGCGTGGCGCCAGATCCGCATCCAGGGGCTGAAGGCGTCGAGGCCGCCCGTTTGGGCCTGATCGGTCCAGCTCATCTGGATGTTGCGGAACACCCGCTCGGGGTGCGGCATCATGGCGGTGAAACGGCCGTCGGCGGTGGTCACGCTGGTCAGGCCGCCGGCGCTGCCGTTCGGGTTGAACGGATAGCGCTCGGTCGCGGCGCCGAAGTTGTCGACGTAACGCATCGCGGCGATCGCCTTGGCCGCGTTGCCACGGCGCTTGAAGTTCGCATAGCCCTCACCATGCGCGACCGCGATCGGCAGGCGGCTGCCAGCCATGCCGCGCAGGAACAGGCTGGGCGATTCCAGCACCTCGACCATCGACAGGCGGGCCTCGAAGCGCTCGCTCTGGTTGGTGGTGAAGCGCGGCCAGGCCTCGGCGCCCGGAATGATGTCGGCCAGCTCGGCGAACATCTGGCAGCCGTTGCACACGCCCAGGCCGAAGGTGTCGGGACGAGCGAAGAAGCCCTGGAACTGCTCGGACAGCAGGGGGTTGAAGGTGATCGAGCGCGCCCAGCCGATGCCGGCGCCCAGGGTGTCGCCATAGCTGAAGCCGCCGCAGGCGACCACGCCCTTGAAGTCCGACAGCTTGGCGCGACCGGTCTGCAGATCGGTCATGTGCACGTCGTAGGCCTCGAAACCGGCCTCGGTGAAGGCATAAGCCATCTCGACATGCGAGTTGACGCCCTGCTCGCGCAGGATCGCCACCTTGGGCCGGCTGAGGTTCAGGTAGGGCGCCGCGACGTTGTCCGACGGATCGAAAGTCAGCGCGACATGCAGGCCCGGGTCGTTGACCGCGCCAGCGGCGGCGTGCTCGGAGTCGGCGCAGATCGGGTTGTCGCGCTGCTGGTTGATCTTCCAGCTCACGCTGTCCCAGACCTGGTGCAGGTCGAACAGCTCGGCGCTGAAGATCGCCTTGGCATCGCGCCAGATCTGCAACTGACCCTTGCCGGTGTCGATCTCGGAGCTGGCCGGGCGCGTCTTGCCGACGAAGTGGCTGTGCTTGGACAGTCCGTGCTCGCGCAGGACCTGCATCACGGCGTCGCGCTCCGAGCTGCGCACCTGCAGCAGCACGCCGAGCTCCTCGTTGAACAGGGCTTTCAGCGTGAGTTCGTTGCGACGCTCGGCCACCTGGGTGGTCCAGTTCTTGGCGTCGCCGCTGTCCATGCGGCTGTCGCTGATGCCGTCGCCTTCGGTGACCAGCATGTCGACATTCAGGGTCACCCCGACATGGCCGGCGAAGGCCATCTCGGCCGCCGCCGCCAGCAGGCCGCCGTCGCTGCGGTCGTGGTAGGCCAGGATCTTGCCCTGCGCCCGCAGCGCGTTGACGGCGTGGACCAGATGCGCGAGCGCGAAGTGGTCATCGAGATCGGGCACGCCGCCGCCAGGCTGGTTCAGGGTCTGGGCCAGGATGGAGCCGCCCATGCGGGTCTGGCCCTTGCCGAGGTCGATCAGCACCAGGGTGCTGTCCTGCTCGGCGTCGAGCTGCGGCGTCAGTGTGCCACGCACGTCGGCCAGGGTCGCGAAGGCCGAGATGATCAGGCTGACCGGCGAGGTGACCTTGCGGGTCTCGAGCTTGACCTCGCCTTTCGCCTCGCCCGGCACCTGCACCTGCCACTGGGTCCGCATCGACAGACTGTCCTTGCCGACCGGAATGCTGATGCCCAGGTCGGGACACAGCTCCATGCCGATCGCCTTGACGGTCTCGTACAGGGCGGCGTCCTCGCCCGCCTCGCCGCAGGCCGCCATCCAGTTGGCCGACAGCTTGACGCGCGACAGCTCGATCGGCGCGGCCAGCAGGTTGGTGATGGCCTCGGCCACCGCCATGCGACCCGAGGCCGGCGCGTCGAGCGCGGCCAGCGGCGTGCGCTCGCCCATCGACATCGCCTCGCCGGCAAAGCCCCGGTAGTCGGCCAGGGTCACGGCGCAATCGGCCACCGGCACCTGCCAGGGACCGACCATCTGATCGCGGTGCGAAAGACCGCCGACGGCGCGGTCGCCGATCGTGACCAGGAAGCGCTTGGAGGCCACGGTCGGGTGACTCAGCACGTCAATCACGGCCTGTTGCAACTGGACGCCGGTGAGGTCGATCGGGGCGAACTGGCGCGCCACGGTCTTGACATCGCGCAACATCTTGGGCGGCTTGCCGAGCAACACGTCCATCGGCATGTCGACCGGGCTTTCGGCGCCCTCGTCGGCCAGCACCAGCTGGCGTTCATCGGTCGCGACGCCGATCACCGCGAACGGGCAGCGCTCGCGTTCGCAGAAGGCCTTGAACTGCTCCAGGGACTCGGGCGCGATCGCCAGCACATAGCGTTCCTGGCTCTCGTTGGACCAGATTTCCTTCGGTGCCAGGCCGGACTCCTCCAGCGGCAGGGCGCGCAGGTCGAAGCGCGCGCCACGACCGGCATCATTGGTCAGCTCGGGAAAGGCGTTCGAAATGCCGCCCGCGCCGACATCGTGGATCGCCAGGATCGGGTTGGCCACTCCCTGGTGCCAGCAGTGGTTGATCACCTCCTGGGCCCGGCGCTCGATCTCGGGGTTGCCGCGCTGGACCGAATCGAAGTCGAGTTCGGCCGCGTTGGTGCCGGTTGCCATCGAGCTGGCGGCGCCGCCGCCCATGCCGATGCGCATGCCGGGGCCGCCGAGCTGGATCAGCAGCGTGCCGGCCGGGAACAGGATCTTCTGGGTCTGGCCGGCGTCGATGCCGCCCAGGCCACCGGCGATCATGATCGGCTTGTGGTAGCCGCGCTCGACGCGGTCGACATCGGACGCGATGGTCTGCTCGTACTCGCGGAAATAGCCCACCAGGTTGGGACGGCCGAACTCGTTGTTGAAGGCCGCGCCGCCCAGCGGGCCCTCGGTCATGATCTGCAGCGGGCTGGCGATGTGCGCGGGCTTGCCGTCGGCCTGGTCGGACCAGCCACCCCAGAGCTTGGAGACGGTGAAGCCCGTCATGCCGGCCTTGGGCTTGGAGCCGCGACCGGTCGCGCCCTCGTCGCGGATCTCGCCACCGGCGCCGGTCGAGGCGCCGGGAAAGGGCGAGATCGCGGTCGGGTGGTTGTGCGTCTCGACCTTCATCAGCACATGCTGCAGCGCCTCCTGCTTGCCGTAGGCCGGGCTGGTCTCGCCACCCGCGCGGGCGATGAAGCGCTCGATCCGGCTGCCCTCCATCACCGAGGCATTGTCCGAATAGGCCACCACCGTGTGCTGCGGATTGAGCTGGTGCGTGTTGCGGATCATCGCGAACAGGGTCTTGTCCTGCGCCACGCCGTCGATCGTGAACTCGGCGTTGAAGATCTTGTGACGACAATGCTCGCTGTTGGCCTGCGCGAACATCATGAGTTCGACGTCGGTCGGATTGCGTCCCAGGTTCTGGAAGGCCTGGACCAGGTAGTCGATCTCGTCATCAGCCAGCGCCAGACCCCAGGCGGCGTTGGCCTTTTCCAGCGCCGGCCGGCCGGATTCAGGGCCGCCGCCCACGATGTCGACATGCTCCATCGGCGCGGGCTCGAGCTCGCCGAACAGGGCGAAGGCCTGCTCGCGGCTGGCGACGGCGTTCTCGGTCATGCGGTCGTGCAACAGGGCCGCGACCTGACCGAGCTGCTCCGCGCTCAGGGAGGCCTTGGACAGCAGGCCGGACTTGAGCGTCAGGCGGTACTCGGTGATGCGCTCGACCCGCTTGACCGCGAAACCACAGTTGCGCGCGATGTCGGTCGCCTTGGAGGCCCAGGGCGACACGGTCCCGATGCGCGGCGTCACCACGACCAGGGCACCAGCGGTCTCGCCCCGGTAGGGCTCGCCGTAGGTCAGCAAGGCCCGCCATTGCTGGAGTTGGCCGGCGGATACCGGCGCCAGCGTGTCGACCAGATGGACAAAACGGGCCGAGATGCCGCTGATCTTGTCGCTGACGGCTTGCAGTCGGGGCAGGAGTTGCTGGGCGCGGAAATTGCCGAGGGCGTCGCCGCCTTCGATCGGGGTGATGTACTGGGTCACGCGGTGGCCTGTAGTGGGAGAAAGACCGGCAATTTTACCGCCCCTAAAGAAGCGCTCGCAATTCGCGCGCGGCATCCTGCAACAAGGGCAGCAGCTCGCGCTGGATCGCGCCCCTGGCCAGTCGCGCCGGTGTCAGCACGGCATTGAGCGCGCCCACGGTTTTTCCCTGCAGATCGCGCAGCGGCACCGCCACCGCATGCACGCCGATCTCGTGCTCCTCGCTCGCGATGCAGCAATCCTGCTGCCGGATCTGTTCCAGGACCTTGCGCAGCGCGCCGGGCTCGGTCACGGTGTAGGGCGTCAGGCGCGCCAGCGCCCTGCCCTCGAGCCAGGCCGACAGTTCGGGCTCGGGCAAGGCCGCCAGCAGCACGCGGCCGGTCGAGCTGGCGTGCGCCGGCAGTCGCGCGCCCAGGTGCAGGCCGTAGGCCATCAGCCGCGCGCCCGCTGGCGCAGGCAGCCCCGCCGCCAGCGAACTGGCGTCCCAGTCCGACTCCGGCGCCAGCGCCGCCGCGCTGCGCGCCACGATCACGACCGCGTCGCCCTCGAGCACCGCGACCGAATAGGCGTCGCGCGTCTGCGCCGCCAGCCGGTTCAGCGTCGGCTGGACCGTGCGCGGCAGCCTGGCGCTGGCCAGATAGCTGCCGGAAAAGCGCAGCACCTTGGCCGAGAGCCAGAAATGGCCGCCGTCGCTTTCGAGATAGCCCAGGTGCGCGAGCGTCAGCAGGTGGCGCCGCGCCGCCGCGCGCGTCAGCCCGGCACGCTGAGCCGCCTGGGTCGCGTTCAGACGCTGGCGTTCGGTGTCGAAGCTCTCGAGCACCGCCAATCCCTTGGCCATGCCCTCGATGAAATCGGCGCGCGCGATGCTCATGCGTTCCTCCAGTCCTCGTTGGTCATTAATTGGTCATTAATTGCGCGATGATCGCACAATCATTCCACTGATCGCGCAAAAGCGCAGGCGCGGGTCTGGGCCGATGCGGGGACAGGCAGCAAACTTGATTCATCGCTGCAACACCCCACAGGAGACCATTCATGCGCACCCAAGTCGCCATCATCGGCGCCGGCCCCTCGGGCCTGCTGCTCGGCCAACTGCTCGCCAAGGCGGGCATCGATGCCATCATCCTCGAACGCCAGACGCCCGACTACGTGCTCGGCCGCATCCGCGCCGGCGTGCTCGAGCAGGTCTGCATCGACCTGATGGACGAGGCCGGCGTCGGCCGGCGCATGCATGCCGAGGGCCTGGTGCACGAGGGCTTCGACATGCTCTACCAGGGCGAGCGCAAGCGCGTCGACCTGTCCAGGTGGACCGGCGGCAAGAAGGTCATGGTCTATGGCCAGACCGAGGTCACCCGCGACCTGATGGAGGCGCGCGCCGCCGCCGGCCTGACAACCGTCTACGAGGCGGTCAACGTCCAGGTGCACGACTTCGACAGCAAGAACCCGCGCGTCACCTACGAGAAGGACGGCCGAAGCCACGAGATCCAGTGCGACTTCATCGCCGGCTGCGACGGTTTTCACGGTGTCTGCCGCGCCAGCGCGCCGCGTCACGCGATCAAGGAGTTCGAGAAGGTCTACCCCTTCGGCTGGCTTGGCCTGCTGTCGGACACGCCGCCCGTGCACCATGAACTGATCTACGTCAACAGCCCGCGCGGCTTCGCCCTGTGCTCGCAGCGCAGCCAGACACGCAGCCGCTACTACCTGCAGGTGCCGCTGACCGACAAGATCGATGAGTGGACCGACGAGGCGTTCTGGCAGGAGCTCAGGTTGCGCCTGGACCCCGAGGCCGCCGCCAAGCTCGTGACCGGCCCCAGCATCGAGAAGAGCATCGCGCCGCTGCGCAGCTTCGTGACCGAGCCGCTGCGCTTTGGCCGCATGTTCCTGGCGGGCGACGCCGGCCACATCGTGCCGCCGACCGGCGCCAAGGGCCTGAACCTGGCCGCCACCGATGTCAAGTACCTGTTCGACGGCCTGGTCGAGTATTACCAGGATGGCTCCGAGGCCGGCATCGACCGCTACTCCGAGCTGGCGCTGGCCCGCATCTGGCGCGCCGAGCGCTTCTCCTGGTGGTTCACCCAGTTGATGCACCGCTTCCCCGAGGACAGCGAGATCAGTGGCAAGTTCCAGCACGCCGAGCTCGACTACCTGATGAATTCCGAGTCCGGCCTGCGCAGCATCGCAGAGAACTACGTCGGCCTGCCGCTGGACTTCGGCCGCAACGGCCTGCTGAAGTCCTGAGCGCTACCCGGGCACCGCCTCAGCGGGCGGTCTCAACGCTTCTTGCTCGTGGACTGGGCGTAAGGCTTGCTGCCAGGGCGCGGCTTGGCCGCCGTGCCCGCGCGCGGCGGCAAGCCGGTGTGCTGGGTCAGGATCTGGCCCGCGACCGGCCGCGCCTTGCTCTGGCCCTGCTCCGCCTTGCCTGACCGGGTCGCCGGTGTGCTGTTGCTGCGCCGCGCGCTCTGGTAGCCGTCGTCGGTCAGTGGCTGGAAGG
>JBDLVJ010000273.1:0-2547 GCA_039804875.1 Pseudomonadota bacterium
TCCGTAACCGGTCATGCTGGGCATGCGGCGGGGCTGGCCCATGAGGGCCATTTTGTGCACGCCGCAGTCGCGCAGGATCTGCGCGCCGACACCGTAGGTGCGCAGATCCATGCGGCCGCGCTCGGGCGCCTGGGCCGAACGCGCCGTGCCTTCGAACTGGGCCAGCAACTGGTCGGCGGTCTCGCCGCAGTTGAGCAGCACGACCACGCCCTGGCCCTGGCCGGCGATGTGGCGCAGACTGGTCTCGAGCGTCCAGGAATGCATCGAGCGCCCGACCTCGAGCGCGTCGAGCACCGACAGCGGCTCATGCACGCGCACATGCACGCTGTCGTCGGCGCTCCAGCTGCCCCGGGTCAGCGCCAGGTGCAGCGAGCCGCTCGGGCCGTCGCGGAAGGCGTGCGCCATGAATTCGCCAAAGGCGGTGTTGAGCGGGCGGCTGCTGACCTTCTGCACCAGCGACTCGTTGGCGCTGCGGTACTGGATCAGGTCGGCGATGGTGCCGATCTTGATCCCGTGCTCGGCCGCGAACAGTTGCAGGTCAGGCAGCCGGGCCATGGTGCCGTCGTCGTTCATGATCTCGCAGATCACGGCCGCCGGCGCGCAGCCGGCCATGGCCGCCAGGTCGCAGCCGGCCTCGGTATGGCCGGCGCGCATCAGCACGCCGCCATCGACCGCCTGCAGCGGGAACACATGGCCGGGCTGGACCAGATCGGTCGGCTGGCTGGCCTTGTCCACCGCCACCTGGATCGTGCGCGCGCGGTCAGCGGCCGAGATGCCGGTCGTCACGCCCTCGGCGGCCTCGATCGAGACCGTGAAGGCCGTGCTGTAGAAGGTGCCGTTGCGCGCGGCCATCGGCGGCAGCTTGAGGAATTCGCAGCGCTCGCGCGTCAGCGTCAGGCAGATCAGGCCACGGCCGAACTTGGCCATGAAGTTGATCGCCTCGGGCGTGACATGGTCGGCGGCCAGCACCAGGTCGCCTTCGTTCTCGCGGTCCTCCTCGTCGACCAGGATCACCATCCGGCCGGCCTTCATCTCGGCGACGATGTCCTCGACCGGCGATATCGCCACGGGGCTCAGGGCTTGTTTCATGCGTTGGCTTTCTCGGCGGCGCTGCCGCTCAACATGCGCTCGACATAGCGCGCGATCAGATCGATTTCCAGGTTCACCCGCGAGCCGGCCTCCAGGCTGCCCAGCGCGGTGTTCTGCACCGTGTGCGGAATCAGGTTGATGCTGACCTCGCAGCCATCTGCCAGGTCAGCGATCCGGTTCACGGTCAGGCTCACCCCGTTGACGGTGATCGAGCCCTTGTAGGCCAGGTACTTGCCCAAGGCGGCCGGCGCCAGCAGGCGCAGCTCCCAGCTCTCGCCCACCTGCTCGAAGCGGCCGACCTGGCCGATGCCGTCCACATGGCCCGAGACGATATGGCCGCCCAGGCGGTCGTGCGCGCGCAGCGCCTGTTCCAGGTTGACCGCGCCCGGCTGGTCCAGCCCGGCGGTCTTGTCCAGCGACTCGGCCGACACATCGACCGTGAACCGGGCCTGGGCCGGGTCGAAGCTGGTGACGGTCATGCAGGCGCCATTGAGCGCGATGCTGTCGCCCAGCCCGACGCCGTCGAGATAGCCAGCGGGCGTCTCGATGGTCAGGCGCTTGCCATGTTGCAAAGAACTTCCGAGCGGGTGGACAGCGACGATGCGCCCCACGCCAGTGATGATGCCGGTAAACATCCCGCCATTTTCGCAGAGAAAGCGGCACCGATCCGGGGCGAGGCCATCTTGCGCCGGGATGGTGCGTCACCAGGCCGTAATTTTTACATTACAAAATACAAATTTTGCTAGGTGAAATAAGTCCGGCGATGGCACGCGCTGATTTTCCCGTCTGCCGATCAGTTGTTTTGCATCATGGTTTTATTTTTCCAAGTCATTGAAAATAAAAGAATAAAAAAATGTCTTGTATAAGACATAAGATTGGTTTCGAGTCTTATAGAAGACTTAGACTGTATCCAACGGCACCAAACTTGCAACAGCAAAACCGGCAGCCAAACCCGATCCCTTACATCCACCAGGAGAATTCCATGAGCCAACAACTGAGCCGTCAGCAACAGATCGAAGCCCTTGAGAAGGACTGGGCTGAAAACCCGCGCTGGAAGGGCGTCAAGCGCGGCTACTCCGCCGCCGACGTGGTGCGCCTGCGCGGTAGCCTGCAGCCCGAGTACACCCTGGCCCAGCGCGGCGCCAAGGTGCTGTGGGACAAGGTCAACGGCGGCGCCAAGAAGGGTTACGTCAACGCCTTCGGCGCCATCTCCGCCGGCCAGGCCATGCAGCAGGCCAAGGCCGGCCTGGAAGCGGTCTACCTGTCGGGCTGGCAGGTCGCCGCCGACGGCAACACCTCCGAAACCATGTACCCGGATCAGTCGCTGTACGCCTACGACTCGGTCCCGACCATGGTGCGCCGCATCAACAACACCTTCAAGCGCGCTGACGAAATCCAGTGGTCGCGTGGCATCAACCCGGGCGAAGAAGGCTTCATCGACTACTTCCTGCCGATCGT
>JBDLVJ010000274.1:0-3702 GCA_039804875.1 Pseudomonadota bacterium
CCTCGTGGCGCTCGCTGCTGTCGAGATGGCGGGCGCCGAACATCATCGTGAAGCCCGCCAGCGCCAGCGCGAGATAGACCGTGCTCTCCTGCCACCAGGCCCGCTCGCGCGCCAGGGCGGCGGGCACGGCGGTCAGGACATCGAAGGCGACCGAGATGCCCTTGAGCTGCAGCGCGATATAGGGCACGATGCCGACCACAGTGATCAGCGTGACCAGGCCGGCCAGCAGCGGGCTCTTGCCGTAGCGGCTGGAGATGAAGTCGGCGATCGAGGTGATGCGGTAGCGCTGGGCGATGCGCAGCATCTTGCGCAGCACCAGCCAGGCCAGCACCATCGCCAGCATCGGACCGAGGTAGATCGGCAGGAACCAGACGCCCGAACTGGCGGCCCGGCCCACGCTGCCGAAATAGGTCCAGGCGCTGCAGTAGACCGCCAGCGACAGCGCGTAGACCCAGGGGCTGGCGATGACCGAGCGACCAGCCGCCGCGCGCCGGTCGCCATGGGCCGCCACCGCGAACAGCGTCAGCAGATAGGCCAGCGAGATGGCGACGACCAGCAGCGGCGACATGGCGCTTGATCCCGGGAGCCGGACTCAGTCCGGGCGCCGCTCCATCAGCCAGGCCAGCGCCGCGATCAGCAGACCCCAGAGCACGAACAGCGCGAGCGGAAACAGCGGCAAACCCCAGAGCCGCGCGTCACGGTTCCAGAGCGCGATCAGCGGATAGTTGAGCAGCAGGCAGCCAGCCACGAACAGCGCCAGCAGGCGTTGCGATTCGAGTGTGTGCTTCATGCTTGTCTCCATGCGGAACCCGGGGGCGTCCGCAGCGTCGATGTCCAAGCCTCCATTGTGGACCCGCGGCGCTTACCAGGCACTGACTGGCCGCGCGGACTGCGGGCGCTTGAGCCCGGACGCCCCTGTCCGGGTGCAAAATGGCAACAGCCTGACTGCCGCGCCGATTGCCCATGCCCAACGCCTTCAACTTTTCCGCCTCCCCGTTCGACTGCCTGACCTCCGAGGAGCGCCAGCTGGTGCGCCAGAGCGTCAATGTGGGTTATTACCACGAGGGCGAGGTGCTGCTGGCGCCGCACATGCGGCCGACCCACCTGTTCATCCTGATCAAGGGCCATGTCGTGCAGTGGGACGGCGAGGAACGGGTTTCGACCTACGGGCCCGACGACTGCTTCGACGGTCGCGCGCTGCTGGCCGGCAAGGTCAGCGACCGCTTCGTCGCCGCCGAGGAGGTGGTGACCTACGAGCTCAGGCAGCAGGCGGTGACCGAGCTGATCGCCTCCAACGCGGGCTTCGGCGCCCTGCTGTTTTCCGACCTCGGCCAGCGCCTGAGCGCGCTGTCGCAGCGCCAGGACCAGCATCAGCTCCATGCGCTGACCCTGGCGCGGGTGGACGCGGCCTATCTGCGGCCCGCGCGCGAGGTCGATGCCGGCACCGACATCGTCTCGGTCGCGCGCCTGCTGCAGAGCGAGCGGACCCACAATGTGCTGGTGCGCGACCCGCGCGGCGACCCGCCCCGGCTCGGCATCTTCACCGTGGCCAAGCTCGCGCAGGCGATCCTGGACGGGCGAGCGCTCGACCGGCTGCCGGTCGGCGACCTGGCAGACTACCCGCTGCTGACGGTGCAGCGCTCGGACCAGATCGGCGACGCGATGACGCTGATGCTGAGTCATCGCGCGCACCGGGTGGTGGTGCTCGACGGGGAGCGCATCGTCGGCGTGCTCGAGTCGCTCGATCTGTTCAGCTTCCTGTCCAACCACTCCCACCTCATCAGCGCACAGATCGAGCAGGCCCAGACCCTCGAAGTGCTGAGCCGGGCGGCCGCGCAGATCACGCGCATGATCGCGCTGCTGCAGCGCGGCGGCATGCGGGTGCCCTTGATCGCCAGGCTGGTACAGCAGCTCAACGCCCAGCTGTTCGAGCGTGCCTGGCAGATGATCGCGCCGGCCGAGCTGGTGGCCAACAGTTGCCTGTTCGTGATGGGCAGCGAGGGGCGTGGCGAGCAGCTGCTCAAGACCGACCAGGACAACGGCCTGATCCTGCGCGACGGCTACGCGGCCCCGGCCGACCTCGACGCGATCTGCGCCCGCTTCTCGCGCGCGCTGGCCGATTTCGGCTACCCGGAATGCCCGGGCCGGATCATGGTCAGCAACCCGGACTGGCGCGCGCCGCTGGCCGAGTTCTCGCGCCAGGTGCGCGAGTGGCTGATCCTGCCCGACCCCGACAGCCTGATGAAGCTGGCGATCTTCATGGACGCGCACGCGGTCTGCGGCGACGCCGGGCTGCTGCGGCAGGCACGCGAGGCGGTGCTGGCGCTGGCGCCCGACAACCAGGCGGTGCTGGCGCGCTTTGCCTCGGCGATCACGGCCTTCGGCGAAAGCCAGGGCTGGTGGAACAAGCTGTTCTCGCTCAGCGAGGCCGACAGCGGGCTGGACCTCAAGAAAGAAGGGATCTTTCCACTGGTGCACGGCGTGCGCAGCCTGGCCCTGGCGCGACGACTGGCCGAGACCGGCACCGCCGGGCGCCTCGCGGCGCTGGTGGCGGACGGCACGCTCGACGCCACCCTCGGCGCCGAGCTGACCGATTGCCTGAGCTTCTTCATGGGCCTCAAGCTCAAGGCCGGACTGGCCGAGATCGACACCGGGCGCGCGGTCACGGGTCGCATCGACCCGGCACGGCTGAGCTCGCTCGAGCGCGACCTGCTCAAGGACACGCTGGCGGCGGTCAAGCGCTTCAAGGCGCTGCTGCGTCAGCGCTTTCACCTGGACGCGATGTGATGGAGCCGCCGCTGATTCCCGGCCGCTGGACCCAGGCGATCCGGCGCGAATGGCGCCTGCGCCAGCTCAAGGACCCGGCCTACGCTTTCCTGTTCGAGCCCGCCCCGCCCGACGAATGGGTGTCGCTGGCCTGCGCGACCAGCGGACATGACCTGAGTCATGACCAGATCCTGTCGGTCTGCGCCCTGCGCGTCAGCGGCCGGCGGGTGCTGGCCAGCGAGCGGCTCGAGCTGCTGCTGAAACCGGCGCGCCCGGTGCCGCCCGAGGCGCTGCGCGCGCACCGGCTGCGCGAGCAGGACCTGGCGCGGGGATTGGCGCCCGCCGAGGCGATGCGGCGACTGCTGCGCTTCATCGGCAGCCGGCCCTTGCTGGGCTACTATCTCGAGTTCGACCTCGCGCTGTTCGAGCAACTGATCCGCCCGCTGATCGGGGTCGGACTGCCGCAGCAGGCGGTCGAGGTCTCGGCGCTTTACCACGAATGGCGGTTCCGCCAGCTGCCGCCCTACCAGCAGCAGGGCGACGCCCCGATCGACCTGCGCTATGCCTCGATGCTGGCGCAGCTGGGACTGCCGGTGCGCGAGGAGCCCGACCCGCTCGACCGCGCGGTGCTGACGGCGCTGGCTTTCATCAAGTTGCGCCAGTTGCAGGTAGGCTGAACGCCGGCCCCGAGCCGCCACGCCCGGAGCGGAAATCGCTGGGCGACAGGCCAAAGCGGTCCTTGAACGCGGTGGCGAAATTGGCTCCGCTGCTGAAGCCCAGGGCCAGCGCGATCTGCTGCACATTCAGCACGCTGTCAGCCAGACTGATGCACGCTTGCCGCATGCGCTCCTCGCGCAGGTACTCGAACACCGTCACACCGGCGCATTTGCGAAATACTTCGTTGAGCCGCTTGTTGTGGGTGCCCAGGGTCCTGGC